>NZ_JADEWA010000737.1:0-1417 GCF_015207865.1 Dolichospermum sp. LEGE 00246 | reverse complement strand
CCTACTTTTTTATAATAACATAAAATCAATATTTTGTTCGTTTCGTCGCTGTAGCCTTCTTTGTTTTCGCTACGCTCAAATACAATTTGGGCTACGCAACTCAACTCACGCGCATTCATCCCACGCTCCTAAGAGTGAGACGTGGGGCTTCTGCTGATTAAGCTAATTGGTCAAATAGTTGTTCAAGAATGGTTAAAATCATCAGCAATTCGCCAAGAGATTGAATTAGATGAATGGGTTTTAATGCCTAATCATTTACATGGAATTGTTTGGATTCAGGATCAAGATCAGGGAAGGTGCGATCGCAATAAGGAGTTAAACCAAGAGGGCTTACGCATTGAGGAATTAAACCAAGAGGATTTACGCAATAAGGAGTTAAGCCAAGAGGATTTACGCATTGAGGAATTAAACCAAGAGGATTTACGCAATAAGAAATTAAACCAAGAGGGCTTACGCCGTACGTAAGCCCCTACAGTCTGGTTCGCTCGGTTCTTTTATTAATGGGTTTAAATCCTCTGTGACTCGGCGCGTTAATTTAATTCGTTATCATTCTGATCTGCCTTTTTGGCAACGTAATTATTATGAATCTATAATTAGGGACGAAACACATTTAAGTAATATTAAAGAATATATTGGGAATAATCCTCAAAACTGGGAGGATGATGCAGAAAATCCCCACAATAGTTCATAATGGCAGAAAATGCTGATAGATGTGCAGTTTTAACAAAAAACATATTTCAACTATTTGCAAAATTTGATGATTTATTTGCAGATTTAAGAGTTATTATTTTTAACAAAGATAAAATAAAAACTTTCATAAACCAAATTAATGTGGTGTATTATCCCCAAGTTTGTATTTCTGACCCTAGCTGTCCGATTCATTTAGTTGGCAAAACAGGACAAGCTGTAGAGATTTCTATTCATACTCCCAGTCCATATATCTGTGCCAACTGCGAACAGATATTACCCGATTGGAAACAACAACAGTTTTTGTGGGTGGTGGTTGTCTTGCAGCAATCACAATATCCTTTAGAAGAAATGACTATAGAAACAGAACAAGAAAAAGAGAAACTGCGGGAAAAATTTATGCGTTTTGGTTGCGATGTGGCATTTAATTTGCGCGATCGCGGATATTTAACAGACCTCATAGATCCCCGCACAGGTTATCCATTACTATCTCATTCGGGCCTAGTTCCCCATGATGATACAGCAGTAGCCCAAGCCTTACTTAAATATCCCGCCATTCAAAATAAATGCCATGTCCTTGTCCATCCCCAATGGGGAACCGCCGTTTATCCCAGTGTCATGCTTTCAGAAGCACCTCCAGAAATAATTGAGTCAGTCACTAAAGCGATCGCACCAATGCACGGATGGATACAGGTGTAAAGAGGCAGAGGGGTTGGGGGAGTTGGGGGAG
>NZ_JADEWA010000736.1:0-1421 GCF_015207865.1 Dolichospermum sp. LEGE 00246 | reverse complement strand
AAGTAAACTAAAGTTTACTAAACGATTTTAAAATTTTTGAGCTAAATTTAGTCATCTTCAGATGACTTAAGCTATTAGACAGGGAATTGATTCCCTGGCTGCCGGGCTATGGGTTTTACTTAAGTTCCGGGCTAATAGCCAAAGTAAACTAAAGTTTACTAAACGATTTTAAAATTTTTGAGCTAAATTTAGTCATCTTCAGATGACTTAAGCTATTAGACAGGGAATTGATTCCCTGGCGGGCTATGGGTTTTACTTAAGTTCCGGGCTAATAGCCAAAGTAAACTAAAGGTTACTAAAAAATTTTAAAATTTTGGGGCTAAATTTAGTCATCTTTAGATGACTTAAGCTATTAGACAGGGAATTGATTCCCTGGCTGCCGGGCTATGGGTTTTACTTGTCCCCCATTCCGATTATTGTCTCGACTGATGAGAACCCAGAATCATTGTTCCAATCCCCACATCTGTAAATACTTCTAACAATAAGGCATGAGGAATGCGTCCATCAATTATATGTGAAGCTTTGACTCCTTGGGCAAGCGATCGCACACAACAATTCACTTTCGGAATCATCCCCCCACTGACTACACCATCAGCAATTAATTGTCGCGCCTCCCGAATATCCACCTTGGGAATTAAGGTAGAAGGGTCTTTATAATCTCTTAAAATTCCTCTCGTATCAGTCAGCAAAATTAGCTTTTCCGCCCCCAAAGCAGCGGCTATTTCCCCCGCTACCGTATCCGCATTAATATTATAAGCCTGTCCAGTTTCATCCGCCGCCACGCTGGAAACCACCGGAATATAGCCATTACTCGCAAGTGTTTCTAAAATTTTGATATTGACATTACTCACTTCCCCCACAAAGCCAATCCCCTCATCACCTTGAGGACGAGCCGTAATTAAGTTACCATCCTTACCGCAAAGTCCTACAGCCATTCCCCCAGCTTGGTTAATCAAAGCCACAATTTCCTTATTCACCCGCCCAACCAACACCATTTCTACCACATCCATCGTTGGTGCATCAGTTACGCGCAAACCATTTTTAAACTGTGCTTCAATTCCTAATTTACCTAACCAACTATTAATTTCTGGTCCACCACCATGCACTAAAATAGGTCGCAAGCCGACGCAAGATAAAAACACCACATCACGAATAACTTTATCCTTAAGAGAGCTATCCTTCATCGCTGCGCCACCGTATTTAACCACAACGGTACGACCGGCAAATTGTTGAATGTAAGGTAGTGCTTCGCTGAGAATTTCTACGCGATTAGCTTCAGCTTGCCTGATATATTCAGTATCATTAATCATGTTATTACCCAAGTTGCTAGTTATATAGTTTATTGGATAACTAGCAACAAGAGTTAATAACCTGTTGTGATCATAGCAGGGGCAGGGGGCAGGGGGCAGGCCTTTGATATT
>NZ_JADEWA010000735.1:0-1426 GCF_015207865.1 Dolichospermum sp. LEGE 00246 | reverse complement strand
TTTAAGCTGTGGATATGAAATGATTGCTGTTACTGGTGAAAAAAGAATCAAACATTTTAGACATAAAATTATAACAGAAATAAATTGTTCTCCAGAGACTTATTTACATAAGCTAACTAAGATTAAATTTTATAAAACTTATTTAGAATGTTTAAGGGACAATAAACCATTTAATATCAAAATTTTAATGAATCGAGTTTGTAACTTCTATGAAAAGGATTTTTTAGTAACTTGTGAGTTAGAATCTCAGAAAATTATTTTCGATTTAACTAAATATTTTAAGAAAATTTTTATTGAGTCTAGAGAACAAAGTTTTATTACAGATATATTACTAGAATCTGAAAATGAAAATAAAGAAAAAATATTTTTTGAGGTTGCAGTCACACACAAATCTACTCAAGAAAAAATTAACTCTGGTTATAGAATAATAGAATTTGCGATATTTTCTGAACAGGATATTGAAATAATTGAATCATGTTTACTTGAGGAAGGTGAAGCAATAAATTTTCTAAATTTTAATCGATTTTTAAGGAAAACAAATTTATGTAAAGGAAAATGTGATAAAGGTATTTTACCATACTCAGTAGTGGTAAATATGTAGTGATAATAAAATTAGGCACTACAACAAGAATTATAATAATGAATAAAATACCAGATAGCGCCAATATGATTATCTAACTTTTTAGAAAAGGATAAAGTTTTTCTGACCAAACGAGAAATTCTTTGACGCATTGTATTATTAAAGCGTTCAATATGGTTAGTCTTGCCACTTTCTTTCCCGACTGCCTGATGACGTTTGCTAGGAATAACTTGTGCGTAAGCCGCCCAAAAATCTGTATAGCAGACAGCACATTGACGATAAACTGGTGGTAGAGAATTCCATAATCCTCTAGCACCATCTTCACTGCGATTGCCTATGTAAACTCCAACTATTTCTCTAGTTTTTTTATCCAAAGCTAACCAAATCCATTGCTTATTACCCTTATGACCTACAAATGACCAAGCCTCATCACATTCAATAGTTAATTTACCTCTTGGTTTGGCTGAAACATTTACCTGCTGAGGAATCTGGGCATATTTATTATTCACATATTTTTGCAACCAAGTCGTTGAAACAAGAGCAGCGCGAGCAATACTGGCCAAAGGTATTTTCTCAAGTAAAAGTCTATCAATCAGTTCTATAGTATCTTTGCTAATAACTTTATTAGTGGGATTTTCTATAAACTGTCTTTTGCAGTTTTGACACTGGTATTTTGGTTTTTGATTATGAATCTTCCCATTTTTGACAGTGTGTTGAGAACCACAATTGGGGCAAGTAGGTCTGGAGATTGACATCAAAGCTGAAATAGTTGAATTTAAAAACACTCGTACTTCACTACATATAACACTTAATACGTTCTAGCGAAATCATATATCTGTCTCTTAA
>NZ_JADEWA010000113.1:0-12873 GCF_015207865.1 Dolichospermum sp. LEGE 00246 | reverse complement strand
GAAGTGGGGGAAGTGGGGGAAGTAAAAGGGGAGAAATATTCTTGTGCAACTGACAACTGACAACTGACAAAGGAAATAAAATTTTATGAAAGCGATGATTCTTGCTGCGGGAAAGGGTACTCGTATCCGTCCCATTACGTATACAATTCCCAAACCGATGATTCCTATACTGCAAAAGCCGGTTATGGAATTTTTGCTGGAGTTATTACGTCAACATGGCTTTGACGAAATTATGGTCAATGTCAGCCATTTGGCGGAGGAAATAGAAAGTTATTTCCGAGATGGTCAGCGGTTTGGAGTGCAGATTGCCTATTCTTTTGAAGGTAAAATTGATGATGACGGTAAACTCGTCGGTGAGGCTATTGGTTCGGCTGGGGGTATGCGTCGGATTCAAGATTTTTCCCCATTTTTTGACGACACATTTGTAGTGTTGTGTGGTGATGCTTTAATTGATTTAGATTTAACTGCGGCGGTAAAGTGGCATAAATCCAAAGGGGCGATCGCTACTATTATTACCAAATCAGTTCCCAAGGAAGAAGTTTCTAGTTATGGTGTGGTAGTTACGGACGACGATAATCGCATTCAAGCTTTCCAAGAAAAACCAACTGTTGAAGAAGCTCTTAGCACTAATATCAATACAGGTATTTATATTTTTGAGCCAGAGGTGTTTAGGTATATACCCTCTGGGATGGAGTATGACATTGGTGGCCAATTATTTCCCCAACTTGTGGCAGATAATGCCCCTTTTTACGCCATTCCTATGGATTTTGAATGGGTAGATATTGGTAAAGTTCCTGATTATTGGCGAGCAATTCGTGGTGTTTTATCAGGGGAAATTAAGAATGTACAAATCCCTGGACATGAAGTTTTTCCAGGTATTTTTACTGGATTAAATGTATCTGTAAATTGGGATAAAGTAGATATTACTGGACCTGTTTATATTGGGGGAATGACTAAAATTGAGGATGGCGCAAAAATCATTGGTCCGGCGATGATTGGTCCAAATTGTTGGATTTGCAGTGGTGCGACTGTAGATAACAGTGTGATTTTTGAATGGTCGCGTTTAGCTCCAGGTGTGCGTTTGGTAGATAAGCTGGTGTTTGGACGTTATTGTGTGGATAAGACGGGGGCATCAATTGATGTCCAAGCTGCGGCTTTAGATTGGTTAATTACTGATGCTCGTCAAACTCCACCTTCTCAAAAGCCTTTAGAACACCAAGCGATCGCCGAATTATTGGGAACAAACTCAATTTAGTCAGTGGTCATTTGTCAGTTGTCAGTTGTCAGCTATCGGCTGTAATTTACTACTAACTAATGACCAATAACTAATGACTAATGACCAATAACTAATGACTATTCAAGTAAGTATACCGTTGTAAACTTTGCTCGTAAGTTTGTAGTAGTCGCTGGGACTCTGTTATGGTGATATGCTGCTCTTCTAAAGCTCGCTCACAACGTTGGCGAATATTTTCTATCATGTCTTCAGAATCATACTGGACATAGCTTAAAACTTCACTCATGGTATCGCCCTTGACAACGTGTTCAATTTGATAACCCTTGGGGGTTAAATTAATGTGAACAGCGTTAGTATCACCGAAGAGGTTATGTAAATTTCCCATAATTTCCTGGTACGCTCCATTCAGGAACATTCCTAGATAATAGGGTTTCCCCGGCTCAAATTTGTGCAGTTCTAAAACTGATTTGACATCCCGTAAATCTATAAAGCGGTCTATTTTTCCATCACTATCACAGGTTAAGTCCGCTAAAATTCCTCTGCGAGTTGGTTCTTCATCAAGGCGATGTATGGGCATAATGGGAAATAGTTGATCTATCGCCCAACAATCTGGTGCTGATTGAAACACTGAAAGATTGATGTAGTAAATGGAAGCCATAATTTTTTCCAGGTCTTCCAACTCATCAGGTACGTATTCTTCCTGACGGATAAGAGTTAAAACTTTTTGACAACAAGCCCAGTAAAGACGCTCGGCTTTAGCGCGTTCGTTGAGGCGCAAAATTCCTAAGTTGAAACGACTGATGGCTTCTTCTTTAAATTGAGCAGCATCGTGATAGAACTCTTGGTAATTTTCCTTATTAATGGATTGGTAGGTTTCCCAGAGATATTTAATGATTGGGGATTCTCCCTCTTGGTGAGGAGAAGGGGGATCAAGAGGCACATCACTGGTGCTGAGAACATCAAAGATTAAAACCGATTGGTGGGAAGAAATCGCCCGACCACTTTCACTAACTAGCGTTGGTACGGGAATATGCTTTTCATCACAGGTGTCTTTTAACTCTGCTACGATATCGTTAGCATAGTTTTGCATATTGTAGTTTTTCGAGGTGTAGAAATTGGTTTGAGAGCCATCGTAATCTACACCTAAGCCGCCACCAACGTCTAAATACTTCATATCTGCCCCTAACATTGCCAATTCTACATAAATGCGGCTGGCTTCTTGGATGGCATCTTTAATGACATTGATCGCGGAGATTTGAGAACCAATGTGGAAGTGTAATAATTGCAAAGAACCGAGTAAGTCGGCTGCACCTAATTTTTCCACAGCTTCCATAATTTCAGGAATTGTTAACCCAAATTTAGCGCGATCGCCTGTGGAAGTTCCCCAACGTCCCATTCCTTGGGTACTTAATTTCGCTCTTACTCCTAAGATGGGCTTAATGCCTAATTGACGACTAGCCGTAATAGCTAAATCTACCTCTTCAATTTGCTCTAGGACGATAACTGGTGTTTGTCCTAGTTTTTGGGCTAACATCGCTGTTTCGATGTATTCCTGGTCTTTGTAGCCGTTGCAAATTAACAATGCTCCTGGTGTATCCAACAAAGCCAGAGCAATCATTAATTCTGGCTTAGAACCTGCTTCTAAACCAAATTGATGAGGTTTACCAAACCGAACTAAATCTTCGATCAGGTGGCGTTGTTGATTACACTTAACTGGAAATACTCCCCGATATACACCAGGATAGTTATAGCGAGCGATCGCCTTAGCAAAACAAGCGTTTAACCGCTCAATTCGGTCTTCCAAAATATCAGAAAACCGGATTAACATGGGCAGACCCAAATTACGCTGCTTTAAAGCATTTACCAACTCAAACAAGTCTAATGACCCACCGCGTTCACCCTTGGGAGAAACAGTAACATGACCAGCCGCATTAATCGAAAAATAAGGCTGTCCCCAACCTTCAATGCGGTAAAGGTCTTCACTGTTCTCAATTTTCCAAGGCGCAGGTAAATCTCCTGTACTTGTACTAGGTACTAACAGTTGTTTCTTTTTTTGGCGTTTTAGTTCGGATTTATGCCCATTAGATGGCATTTTCACAATCTCATCAGCGGTTGACTCGACACCCATTTTTTCCTGACCTCTGTATTGCGCCCACGAAATAACAATTTAACAAAATAGTCTGGTAACGGATATACAACTAGAAATAATTTCTGATTAAGAATTAGTAATTAGAAGTATGGTTAATACCATGTTGCGCTACCCATAGAGGGGTAAGTAAGCCTTGCTAGTAGTTCGTCAAATTTATTTTGACGGGTAATGATCGGAAAAAACTTCTGTTCTTCCCTCCCCTGTCACCGGTGCCTCTCTTCTCCCCCTGCTTGCCTTCACCCGTCATTTTCGGGTTGACAGACTACTAGGTTTTGACCAGAAAGAAAAGAAAACTATCTTTGCTTAATTCCCTGATCTCTGCAAATTTTTCGGGAAAATTCGCAAAACTACTAGACAAGAGACATCAATACAACTGACAATTAACCCATCAAAATTAGATTATGTTTTTGGAGACAGATTTGGAACGCACATTTTTAGCAATTAAGCCTGACGGTGTCCAGCGCGGACTAGTGGGTGAAATTATCCGCCGATTTGAAACCAAAGGCTTTACCCTGGTGGGTTTAAAGTTTATGAAAGTCAGTAAGGAATTAGCGGAAAAACATTATGATGTTCACCGTGAAAGACCTTTTTTCCCTGGTTTAGTGGAATTTATCATTTCTAGTCCTGTGGTAGCAATGGTTTGGCAAGGTGAGGGCGTTGTGGCAGCAGCCAGAAAAATTATTGGCGCAACCAACCCTTTAACAGCAGAACCAGGCACAATTCGCGGCGATTTTGGTGTTAATGTCGGTCGTAACCTCATTCATGGTTCTGATGCTCAAGAAACCGCTCAAACAGAAATTGCGCTGTGGTTTAAGGAAGAGGAGTTAGTCGCTTGGCAACCTCATTCTACACCTTGGTTAAGTGAGTAGTTAGGGATTGGTAATGGGTAATGGGTAATGGGTAGTAAAACTGTTCCCTGTTCCCTGTTACCTGTTCCCTAATCACTTCGATACTTCAGCTTTTTCCTTTTCTTCTGGGGCTAATTCTACAACGTTGCGTTTAGAGAAGCCCCAGGCTAAGATGATCCCAATGGCAGTCACTACGAGCCATTCTGGTGGGACTAAATCGTCGTTGATGACTTTTAATAAGAGACGTAAACCCACAAATGCTACAGTGATATAGCCTGCGTCTTCTAAGTTTGTATATTCATCTAACCAGCGGATAAATAATCCAGCCATAAATCGGAGGGTGACAATCCCAATGGTTGTACCTGTGATTACTAACCATATTTCTTGAGAAACGGCGATCGCTGTGGTGACACTATCCAAGGAAAAGGCTAAATCTGTAAAGGCAATTACGGGGATAGCTTGCCATAAAGATTTAAAACGTGGTCCATGATGGTGATTGTTTTCATCTTCTTGGGAACTGAAGTGTTGAAATACTAGCCATAATAGATAAACAGCACCCAATAGTTCAAATTGCCAAAATTTCTGTACCCAGGTAGCTGTTAACAGTAGGGTAATGCGGAGAACATAAGCGAAGACTAACCCAATATTTAGGGCTTGACGTTCTAGTTTCTTGTCTTCTAGTCCTTGGGCGATCGCAGCGAGAGCGATCGCATTATCAGCCGACAGTACTGCTTCTAAAATCACTAATATTAAGAGGACTATAGAAGCTTCAACACTGAAATGAAAATTTAAGTAATCAAATATTTGGTCTAACATTCCAATTTCTCAGGCAAAAATTTAAGAATCTACAGGATACGGGATTAGAGATTTTTATTGTCGAAACTACAATAAGTTACAAAAAAGGGAACAGGGAACAGGGAACAGAGAAGAAACTAAAGTTTCAGAGTTTAGAGTTTCAGTCAAAAAAAACAGTTGTCACTAACTGCTCCTTACTCCCACCTTGCCCCCTGCTTCCTGTTCCCTTTGAGTACTTCCATCTATCTTAACGTGCATTTAGCCCACTTTTAACGAGTAACTCTTGTTACCAATTGCTCCCTGCCCCCTGTTCCCTCTTAATTGCTTGATATGTCATATTTTCCTGACATTATGGTAATTCTTATTATTAACAAGCTTTTTCCTCATTGATTCCACAGGATTTCCACAGGTGATTTTGGACTTTTCCACAGACGTTCTACGAGTTAATCAGTCATTGCTGACTTATTGGGGATTGTTAATTGTTCGCTACTAACAGGGTGGATAACCGAGTTTTTATAAAGTTATATAACAAAAATATAGTTGTAAGCCTGATTATTTCGTCAATATTTATTTTTGACTGCTAATTGTTAACATTTCGCAGCATTGACAAATCCACCCCTGGTGAGCGCAGAATAATGAGTCTTAGTTTGATTTCATTCAGCATCTGAATTTTGTGTTCTGGTTTATTTTAATTTCTCCCTACGTCCCTCACAGGGCATGAATCAGCCCTCAGTAAAACTGAACACCAATAACTTCTCTTGATTGATCTACAGGAAAATTTTATGAACACCACAGTCCCTATCTTTACGGAAATTCCCGAAACATTACAGGAATCCATGAACAACTACTTAGAAACCCATCCTGATTGGGATCAAACCCGCGTCTTAACAGCGGCTTTATCATTATTTTTGCTGCAAAATGGTGAGAGCGATCGCCGAGCGGCGCGTGTTTACTTAGAAACTTTATTTCATCAATAATCCATAAAAATACTGGATTAAATTCGTAAATCAAGTTTATTTATTTGATCCCACCAGGGGATTGGCGGGGGTTTACAGGTGGTAGTCAAATTTTAGGCAGAAGTAGCGCATTCAAATTTGTACCCTACACCACGAATAGTATGAATTAATGTTGATTGAGTAGGATCTATTTCAATTTTCTTACGAATTTGACCGATATGAACATCCACAACCCGCTGATCCCCAACATATTCATAGTCCCAAACTTCTTGAATGAGTTCGGATCGTCGCCAAACTCTAGCTGGATGACTAGCAAGAAAATATAATAAGTCAAATTCCAGCGCAGTTAGGGGAATGGGTTCGCTATTAATCATTACTTCCCGCCGCATAGAATCAATTGTTAATTTGTCAAAAATTAAGCGTTGCTGTTCGGCATTAGTCACAACTCGCTGCCGCCTTAAAATAGCCGCTACTCTTACCTCCAACTCTCCCAAGCCAAATGGCTTAGTCAGATAGTCATCAGCACCTTTAGCAAAACCGCGAATTTTATCACCTTCGTCGGTTCTACTGGTCAGGAGTAGTACAAATACGCCACTACGACTCTGCATTTCTTGACAAAGGTTAAAACCAATTACATCCGGCAGATTAACATCTAAAATTACTAAATCGGGATTAAATTGTTCAAACATACTCATACCAGTCTTCCCATCTTCGGCAGATTCAACTTGATAATTTTGTTTGAGCAAAAAGCGTTGGATTAAATTCCGAACCGCAGGATCGTCGTCAACTACAAGAATCTTAGCAAGAGCCATAGGGATTACTTTTTATAAAAGCGCATAGGATTAACAAACATGATTGCGTAGGGACGCAGGTTCTACTTTGGTACTAATTCAAAATTTACAGGGGAGAGCAATGATTATCCTGATTATTTCCATAAAATGTGATTTTTATTATGGATAGGCAAGAGGTAAATATGCTGGTATAGCAAAAGTTATGAGTAATTCAGTCTTTTTGAATTTGTGTGCGGTTGACCCGACTCGTGCTATGATTCTAGTAGATGTATAAAATTGCCTAAGACATATAATTTAGCTTAGACAGTAGAAGTCTCTCACCTACCCGATAGGGAGGTGATGAGATGAATACAATACGCGCGAGTGAGGAATTACCCAACGAACAAAATTAAGCGCAGCTTAATCAGTGTTGTTGGGCGATGGGGAATGAACACTTTCTTGATTTTTTTTCAAATATTTGATATAATTTTCAACAGTAGGTGTAACTCAATTAAATAAATGCACCAAAAGCAGCCTATCAAAATAAAAGCTAATTGTTCGGCTTAACCAAAAAACCGTGGGACACACGGTCCTAAAGCTCAGTTAATGTCTTCATAGAAGAGTCGCTGAGAACCCCACGCTCGCCTGTTCGCGCAAGCGTGCCGCAAGGCATAAGGGAGTGTGTGGGGTGTGTCACATAGTTACTGATCTAGTTGTTGTCTTTATTTCTATAAAATCTAAAGTTGTTTTTTTGTAAAATAAAAAGTGCCGCTGATTAAGGCTAAAGTAATAACCTCCCATGAGTGATCAAAGTCCCTACGAAAAACTTGGGGTATCGGAAGACGCAAGCTTCGATGAAATCCAGGATGTTCGGAATCGCCTGTTGGAAAAACATGGTGGTGATGGCAGTGTCCGAGAAGTTATTGAAGCCGCTTATGATGCGATTTTAATGGAACGCCTGCGGATGCGCCAAGAAGGTAAGATTAAAGTGCCTGAGCGCATCCGATTTCCAGAAATGCGAGTTCCATCTTCTCCTCAAACAAGTCAGTCTCTTAGTCAGCAGTCTCCTGCATGGCTACAGCGAAGTTTAGATCAGCCCACGTTAACTGATGTCCTGCTACCAGGTGCCTGGTATCTAGGTTTGGGTGCAACGAGTTTGTTGTATCCCGGTAGTGGTGGACAGGTTTTACAACTGTCCTTGGTAGTTGGGGTCGGTATTGGTATTTACTTTCTCAATCGCAAGGAAGGAAAGTTTGGTAGAGCAGTTCTATTGACGCTGGTGAGTTTAATTGCTGGTTTAATTGCTGGTGGTCTGATTGCTGGCTTGATATTACCATTGCCATTGATAAATATGACGGCGAATCAGTTTTCTACGTTGTTGACTTTTATCTTGCTGTGGTTAGTAAGTAGTTTTTTACGTTAGGTAATGGGTAATTGGTTAACGTGAATTCGATGAACCTCACCCCAACACCTCTCCGTGTTGGAGCTATCGTGTACACACAAGTTAAATTACCCCCCTTAATCCCCCCGATGCTTTGGGGGGAAACCGGAAAAATTAGTTCCCTCCCCTTTGCAAGGGGAGGGTTAGGGAGGGGTCAAAATATTTGATACATGAATCATGACTTTTTAAACACCCTCTTAGGAGAGGTTTACCAGGGGGGTTAAAAATTATTGGTCGAACTCACGTTTGGTTCATTAGACTTCTCCAGATTGTAGAGACGTTCCATGGAACGTCTCTACAAGGGTTTCAAACGACGCACATTTAATTTTCGGAGATGTCTATTGCCGATTCCCATTATTTTTGTTTTTACTCGTTGAGGATGAAATTTACAGCGGTTTTTAAGTCTGGCATAATCAGATCAGGTTGATAAGATTCTAGTTGGGTGCGATCGCGGATACCAGATTCAACAGCGATAATTTTAATATTATGTTTTTTGGCGGCGGTAATGTCGGCCTCTGTGTCTCCCACCATCCAACTATCAGCAGCGGGGGGGAGTTCGGCTAAGGCTTTAGCCATTAACAATGGTTTATCTTCGACATCACGGGTTTTTACATAGTCGTTACTCAGACAATAACGGCGATTTTCTGGGAAAAATTGGCTTAAATTATGTTGATTAAAGGCATAGTCTAGTTCTCGTACCCTTCGCATTGTCATTACGGCTAAATCAACACCGGCGGCTTGAACTTGACTGAGTGCGGCTAATGCTGTGGGGACAAGAACATCATGCTGGAAATAAGGGAGGGTGTGGACTGTTTGTTTACGGATTTGGGAAAATTCTTGCCCTTGTTGGGCATCTAAACCTGATTTTAGGGCAATTTGGAGTTCGGGAGTGTGCGATCGCTTGAGTTGCCAAAATTCGGCTTTAGACAGTTCTGTAATTGTTTGTTGAGGATATCGGGTTTTCTCTAGACACAATTGATAAACACGGTAATAGCGTTCCGAAACATCCATGATTGGCCCGTCAAAGTCAGTAATTAATCTCAGCATGAGTAGATAATTGGATATAGATCCCCGACTTCTCCAAGAAGTCGGGGATCTGGGTATTACATCAATAATTGTAACTGTGAACCTTGCTGATTTTTACTCACTTCGATTCTGGCTTGGAAGGCTTCTTTGAGGTGGGGCATATGGGTAACAGTAAGTATACAGGCAAAATCAGCGGATATGGCGTTAATGGCGGCAATTAGGCGATCGCATCCTTCCCCATCTTGAGTCCCAAAACCTTCATCTACTACTAATAATTGTAATGATGCTCCTGCTCTTTGTGCCAATAATTTTGCCAATGCTAAACGAATGGCAAAGTTAATTCTAAAAGCTTCCCCTCCTGAATAAGTTTCATAGGATCTCGTTCCCCTGGCATCAGCAATTAAAATATCTAAAGTATCTATTAATTTGGCATTTTTCTTACTGGATTTGCCACTGCGTCCGGCTTTTTGGGTAATAAATTGGACGTGAAATTGATTCGCACTCAATCGAGAAAGTAGTTGATTGGCTTCTGCTTCTAGTTGAGGTAAAATATTTTCAATCATTAAAGCTTGAATCCCATTTTTGCCGAAAGCTTGGGATAATTCTTGATACACACGCTGTTGTTGTTTACAATTTTGTAATTGTTGTATTCCTTGTTCATACTGATTTTGTAAAGTTTCCAATTGCAGGGACATTTGTTTTAATTGTCCTAACTGAGATATTTTATTATCTAGTTCCTGTCTGCGGTTTGCTAATTGTTGTTCTAAATTATTAATTTGGGCTGTGGGGTTGGCACTATTAGATAATTGTTTAACAATATGATCAACTTCTTGAGTTGATATTTCTCTTTCTTTCAGGATTCTTTGCCATGAATCTTCTAAATCTTGGCTTTTATTAAGTAATTGCGGATATTGTGCTTGTGCTGATAATAATTGTTGATGACGTAATTGCCAAACTTGCCCTTGTCGCACACCTTGACGCAAATAATTATGCTGTTCAGAACTATAGGCAATTTCCGCAATTTGCTGTTCTAAATTAGCAATTTCTTTGGCACAATCAGAATCAGTTTGTCCCTGTTGCAGTTGCCATTGTAATTGAGTAATATTCCCTGTTAATTCTGGCTTTTTAGCTGTTAGTTGTGCTTGGCGTTTTAAGGCATCTTTAATTTGTCCTTGTTTAATTTCTGCCCACCGTAATTTATCCACCTCACTGCGGGCAAGGGCGTGGTCTTGTTCACTATAATTAAGTTGTTGAAGAGATTGATCTAATTGCTGAATTTCTGTCTGTTTTTCAGGGGCATAATCACCACTTTCTAAAGAACGTTCTAAATGTTCTTTTTGGGCAATAATTTGTAATAACTGTTGTTGGACATCACTTGTAGCTTCTAACTGTGCGGCTAATTGTCCCCGTTGTTCTCGCAATGAATCATAACCTGATAATTTTTGGGATATTTCTCGATATTCTTGTCGGAGTACCTGAATTTCTCGATCTGAAACTGCGAGTTGTTCCCGCACTACCCAAAATTGTCCTTGAGTATCCTCATATTCTAATTGGGTTTTTTCGATAACTTTACTCCAATGATGTTCATCTAAAGGACGTTCACACAAAGGACAACTAGCATCGGGATTTTGTAACATTTGCAATTTTTGTTCTAGTTCTGCCAACAACCTTTCATAATCTCGTTGGTGGGCTTGCAAACGTTCAATAAAATGTCGTCTTTCCTGTCCTTTTTCCTGGACTCTTTGGAGATAAACGCGCTTTTTGTCTAATTCTTCAATTTGCGTGCCTATTTCTATGACTGCTTGTTGTAATTGGGGTTGCCGGTGATGTTGATTTTGCAGTTGTTTTTCTGTGGCTTGCATTTGCTCTAATCGCGCGACTAAACTAGCATGAGTGCGATCTAATTGAGTTTGCAAACTGGCTCTTTGTTGTAATAATGGTGTTACCTGCATTTGCAATTGATCTAAGTTAGTCAAATGCTGACGGGCGGTATTTAATTGTAATATAGCTGTTTCGATATCCCCAGATTTACTCAGGGTTTGATTAATTTCTTGTTCTTGCTGTTCTAAAGCTGCTAATTGAGCTTGGGCTTGTTGTAATTGACGTTCTAAATCTTGAGTTTGTTTATATAGCTGTTGTTGTTTTTGTTGTTTTAAATTGGTAGCGCGGGTATGTTGTTCAAATTTAGTGGCAAAGATTTCTTCTTGAGATTGCAGATTTTGATATTGAGTATAACCAGCTTGAATATCAGTTTGTTGATTGATAATCTTTTCTAAATCTGCTAGTTGGGACTTTACGGCTATTTGTTCTTGTTGTAAGCGATCGCTATCTTGACTGAGATTATCATATCGTTGCCGCAGAAAATTTAATTGCTGTTCCCAACTTTGTCTTTGATGTTGGATAACCTGTAAACTTTGTAACTGAATATTTTCAAAAGCCTGCACCTCTTGTAGATTATTTAGTTGCGCTTCTAACTCAGTGCGTTGAGTTTCCGTTATTTCCCGTTGTTGGAGTTGAATTTTGATATTTGCTAAAGAATTTTCTAACTCTTCTCCTTGGATTCTATAAAGTTTAGCTTTATCCTTGGCTCGTTCTTCCAACTCATCATACTGATTTAGTTTCAATAACTCTGCTAAAATTTCCTTGCGTTCAGCAGGACGTTTGAGCATAAATTCATCGGCTTTTCCTTGACGCAAATAAGCCGAATTAATAAAAGTCTCATAATCTAGCTTAATATGTTCGAGAATGACATCCTGAGTAGCTTTTAATCCCTTACCCGTCAAAGGACGAAACCCAGTAGGAGTTTCAATTTGAAATTCTAAAATACTAGTTCCACCCCTAACCCGGTTGCGAATTACCCGATAAGTTTGCTGACCACTTTGGAAAGTGAAATCAATTCGGACTTCTTTCGCACCAGCATGAATCACATCATCCTCAACAGTAGCACGGCTTTCACCCCAAGTTGCCCAAGTGATAGCTTCTAAAAGGGAAGATTTTCCCGCACCATTAGAACCACAAATGCACGCCGTATGCAAGCCGCTAAAATCTAAACTTGCATCACGGTAACTGAGAAAGTTTTTAATGATAAGTTGGACTGGGATCATTCAGGCTATAGTGCCACATTTAGAATTTTGATTGTTAACAGTACAGATGCACTTAGTTTTTAGTTTAGTCATGTAATTAGCAGGTTTCTAGTCTTGAAGACATCAATTTTACAAAAATTTACAATATCAAGACAACTTTTTTCAAATGCCATCTGATGCCATCGTCAGATATTCTGTTTTTGTTGATACAATAGGCAATAAGTGTGCTGAAGCTATAATCAGACTTAATTTTATGGACTTTGACAAAAAAGCCTTCAGCGAACGTGACATCTGTACTGAATATATTACTCTTGCCATAGTGCAAACAGCAGTTAATAGCCATTGCGGGTTGGGGTAAATAAATTTCATGCTGTCATTGATGAATCGTTTCTGGGCGCAGACCCTGCGCCCCTACTTTCTGAATTTTTCATGGTCAGAATCTACTAAGTAATTGGACAAAAATATTTACAGTCATTGCGAGGGAAGGGAAGCAATCGCCAGGGTTGTGATTGCTTCATTTCACTTCGTTCCATATGGCTAACGCCACGCTGCGCTAACGCAATGACATTGT
>NZ_JADEWA010000734.1:0-1433 GCF_015207865.1 Dolichospermum sp. LEGE 00246 | reverse complement strand
TAGTTTCACATTTACGACTAAAATAACTTTTAATTAACCGCCAACGGGTAGAAAAATCCTGATCATTTTCTGGTAAAGTCCAAATACAGTGGAGATGATCAGGTAAAATAACAATAGCATCTATAATAAATGGATGTTTCTGCATTACATAACCAAAAGCATCTCTTAATAAAGAAACATTTTTTGGTAAACATAATATTTTTTGTCTTTTCTCTGTCACCACTGTAAAAAAGTATGTTCCTCCTGCCACATTGGCGCGGCGATATTCCATACTATAAATATCCTGTGATTAAAGTTGTGTTTTATAATCTTGATTTTACCCCGTAGGTTGGGTTGACGTAAGGAAACCCAACATTAACTATAATAAGCAATGGGACAGAATTAATTGCACAACTTATTTTTCTGTCACCTGTTCCCTCTCTCAACAAGTGAATTTAATTTTGTCCGACTACTTATTCTGGTGGGTGGTTTTGGGTAAGTTGACGGTATCTTTGTATTTTCCAGTTTCAGTCACAGTTTCATGCCTAAATGTAGGTGTGCAGGTTATCCGATCAATTATAGGAGATCGTATGATTGTAGGGTGCGGTGAGCGATCGCTTGTTGCTGAACTGAGGAAAGATTAGTCAGTAACCCAGCCCTAAATGGACTGGGCTTGTAAGAGAAATCAAGCAAGCAGTACTAGACCAGACCACCCTGAGTTTACTCTCATAGTAGCCGTTATTTGAGTCACGACACCCCGGAAGGCATAGCTAGTTCTCTGCTCTGTCATTTGCAATTAAACAGTTTCAATGTCACTGAAACAGTGTTGCAAGTCTAACAAACTCTTATAACAGGTTGTTCGCGCAGCGTGCCGTAGGCATCAGCTAACATTACCCCAGAAATGGAAGGCTATGAGTGAGCAAAACATTATGCGTACAGAGTTGGGAAATTTGAATCGGTAATTGTCCCGTTGAAAGTGAATTACAAAAGTACCCCAAATTTCCCAACTCCAAGGCGGTAATGAAAAAATATTCAAAGCGGTTAAAACCTGAGTTTCCCAGTTACCGAGTATTGTTATGGTGAAACTCGAGTCCTTTCTGCTCTAGGATCTTTTATTCCCGTAAAGTGGTGCAGAAACTTACTGGTAATCTCTTTGCTGTCTACACTGGGTATAACAGATGTTTTGGTTTTGCAGTTCTTCTTAAATCCCGTTGACATTACTTAGATACAGTGGTTAGATGGGTTATCTCTTAAACTACCTTGAGTTGTGTCAATTGAACATCCTCCCATATATCGAGTAAATCCCTTTGTCAATAGGGGTTGAGATGCGCTAACCCTGCTGCGCCCCTACCTCCTAATTCCTAAATTCTTCCATAAGATGGTGTTTGAAAAGTCATGATTGCTGTATCAAATATTTTACCCCTCCCTAACCCTCCCCTTATAAAGCGGAGGGA
>NZ_JADEWA010000733.1:0-1433 GCF_015207865.1 Dolichospermum sp. LEGE 00246 | reverse complement strand
GAGGTAGGGGGGGGAGGGAAGAACAGAAGTTTTTTTCCATTACCCGTCAAAATAAATTTGACAGACCACTAGTTCTTAGATTTCATCATGAATTTACTCAAAATAGGTAGTAAAAAGATAGAGGAAAAACTTTATCCTATCTTTAACAATTCCCCACTAAGATCTGAAAATTAGCGGTTTCTGGACTTCTTTACATGAAATTTTCCTATTGTTCACTATGTTTTTTGAGCTTATTTAGCACTTTAGGTTTATTATCCACCTTATTACAATTACAAAGTGCTAATGCTAGTCCGGGGAGTTGTCCTGTTCCCGTCTTAGCTCGTATCCAACGTCATCAAGTTAATCGGGGTGAAACTTTAGCAAGTATAGCTAATCGCTATAATTTATCACCAGAAACCATTATGGGAATCAATCCATCTGTTAAGAGTGGGGTGGTAAGTCCAGGTACAGAATTGCAAATTCTTCCTTTTAATGGCATTGTTGTGGAAGTTCCTCCTAATCAAAGCTGGCGACAAATCGCATCTAAATATAAAGTTCGCCCAGATACAGTCTTTGAAATCAATGGTTGTCAGAAAACCCCTAAATTTGTTTTTTTACCAATACTTCCAGGGGTAACTAATACTACTGCCCCTACTCCTGCTGCTGGGGTAATTGCTACGGCACCTAGTACCCCCGCTGAAAACATTACTGGTTATCCCTTGCCAAGTGCTACAGAGGTTGGATTAGCTTATGGTTGGCAATATCACCCGGTAACAGGAGACGTTTTCTTTCATAGTGGCCTAGATTTGTTAGCGCCAGTAAATACTCCTGTGGCAGCGATCGCTCCAGGAATCGTCGTCTTTGCCAAGGAACAAGGTAGTTACGGCAAATTAGTCATTATTAACCACGCAGGTGGCTCACAGAGCCGTTACGCCCAACTTGACAGCATCAAAGTCACGCTCGGTCAAACGGTCAACAAAGGCGATATTTTAGGATCAGTGGGAACTACAGGACAACCAACCTCTACTCAACCCCATCTTCATTTTGAAATGCGTTCTAACGGTTATTTAGGTTGGGAAGCAAAAAATCCCAAGGAGTTTTTAAAGTGAGGAGTTCTCTAAGGGAACACCAAAAAATAAATTACCCAATTTTGTGGGATGGGCATCCTGCCTGTCCTTGATGATCAGCAGGCAATTCGTCCCGCACCACAAGAAATTTTTGGGTATTTTTTTAATTGGAAGTCCCTAAGAGGATGTTTGAAAAGCGAAAAAAAAGGTTTGGCACTATGACCAAACCTCCATAATTGCTGTGCTTAACAACGTACTCAATTAATTTAGTGCTACTCTAGTCACATATCATCTTCCTATGGAATGTGTACAGATTGCTCTAACTGTGATAGATCAAGACAGAAATATATATTGGCGTTGCAAATATTAGTCTATATGAAATTATAC
>NZ_JADEWA010000732.1:0-1445 GCF_015207865.1 Dolichospermum sp. LEGE 00246 | reverse complement strand
GAGGTAGGGGGGGTGGGGGAGGGAAGAACAGGAACAGAAGTTTTTTCCGATCATTACCCGTTGAAATAAATTTGACGAACTACTAGTACAAAACGGCGTAAATAAACCAACCATTCTAAATCCTCCAAAAGCCTATACTGTCTTCATTTTGACTTTTGACTTTTGACTTTTGACTTCCGCCTTGCGGTACTAGTAGTCTGTCAATATTTGTGTTAACGAAGTTTGAAAGTATTGCTAACAAACGGTTATAAAATTTAATAACTCACAATTTCAAGCTTGACAGACTACTAGTAGTCTGTTTCACTTTTGCCTCTTGCCTCTTGCCTTTTGCCTCTTGCCTCTTGCCTCTTGCCTTGCCATAACGACGATTTTCAATGCTAACCTACTTATAAGTTGCCACTTTCTTCGCTACAAGCCAAAGATTAGATATAGCATATTTCAAACATACTGTTTCTTTGGAAGCATGACAAGAAACCTTAACTGTTTGTGTTTTCACATCATCTTTTATAAGTTTGGCGTGGTAAGTGTAGAGAGTACCGGGAGGTTGTTCAAAACTCAACTCACCAATAATTGTATGATTATCTAAGCTTTTTTCGATGATTTTACCTGTTACTTGATAGTTAAACCAATCCCAACCTAAACGCAGCATGAGTTCTCTTTCCAAGATTTGGAGGGGATTTGGCAATATTCCCCAACCACGATAAACTTTATGTAAACATTGTATATCCCCAGTGTGAGTAAGAATTGATTTAAAGGTATCTTGATCGAGGATGCCATAATATCTTCCTTGGGGAAAATCTATGGCTGTGGGAGCAAATCTATGTCCTCCAAAGTGACTCGATTTCCAAATTCTGGTGTGATTTAACTGTAAATCAGCAATTGTATTTTGAGAGTAAAAGTAAAAAGGATTGCCATATCTAGCACAACATTGATCATGGCTTCCATGAGTACATATTAAGATATCTCTGGTAATACTAGATTCTATTTCATAATCAACACTTATTCCTGCTAACCATTTACTGACAATGCCGGCGACTTGTTCAATATTTGGTAATTTAAATTCTTGTTTTCGGTATCCTTGACTTAATCCCTGTTGCTGTTGATAAATTAATAGGGTTGTTTCTTGTCGTCTATGGGATTCATCATTGGCAATTAATAGAAACCGAATTGGTAGTTGATCGCGGGTTATATTTTCTACTAAACTGCGTAAGTTATCTGGTACCCATTTAGATTCAAAGGCTTCATAAACCCAAGGGGTAGGACATTCTATTAAAATGTAAGTTTGGTAGTTGGTAGCACTACCAATGATATCTTCTCGGATTTCTCGTGAATTATCTGCACAAAAAAGTTTATTCATTTAGACTTACTCAAGTAGAAAGTTAATGGTCAATGTTTAGATAAAATCCTGATTTTTTAAATTGCTTTTGCTTAAATAAATCCTATTG
>NZ_JADEWA010000112.1:0-12906 GCF_015207865.1 Dolichospermum sp. LEGE 00246 | reverse complement strand
AATAAATTGCTGATTAGCTAAATCTTGAAATCGTTTTTTGGCGGCTATATGAACTGTATCTTTTTTATTGGCAAGAGCTAACCAAAAGCCTGTATCAACTATGATCATATTTTTGATTAAGTTCACGATCTAAGTAGTTTTTATAGTTTTTTGAGAGGTCTGTTTCAGCTTCTATGCAACCGATAAAGTCTGACCAGTCTGGCAAGGAATTTTCTGAGGATTTTTGTTGATTCAGAAGATAGCGTTTTTTCAGGACTTCTACGAGTTCGACTATGATTTGTTGTGCATCGGGAGGAAGAGACTCAATATCTTGTTGAATTGTATCTAAGTTCATAATCTCATTTTCCTGTTTTCCTGATTATAGTTTAGCGAAAAATGTTCTTACCCAAGCAATCAGATAAGGTGCGTTACATTCCATTAATGCACCCTACAGGATATGAGATCGCTTACCCATGAGATCGCAGTTAATCCCAGTCAAGGAAGCACAAGACAATGGAATTTGAGCAATTACTAGGTCGCGCTTCAGTATCGCACTATCCTAATATTTTTTTAACCTCATTGAGTACCTCATTTAAAAAAGGAGCATCTGATTTAATCACATTATCCTCACTTCCATCATGTTTATGATGAGGAAAAGTAGGGAGATTTAATTTTCGATGATGTTCAGTATTGTCATAACGAAAAATTAGTTTATTTTCTGAATCCATATATTGATAACTATACATTTTTCGATCTATGGAGATTTCAACATAGACAAATTCTCGTAAATGCAGCAAAGAATTATCTTCAAAATCAATTTTTCCTTTGATCAATCCTTCATATATTCCTCTTTTTTCACTTTCAATCTTGAATATTTTGACAATTTCTGAAGATTCAATTAAAAGCTGAATCTGTTGAAAATGATTTTCAATTAACAAAATCAATCTCCTCTATAGACTCTTTCATTTGTTGTAAATGTGTCAGCATTCGAGATTCGCCAATCCATTCATCAAAATCAAAATTATGGGATAATTCATCATTATTAAAACGGGTTATAAATTCCTTTGTTGATAATTGATACTTGGTTTCCAATTCTATAATTCGTTCTTCTGTTCTTTTTATTCCTGCTATTACACTTTGTAATCTTTCTGATAAAGCACTTTCAATAATTCGTCTGAGGGAATCTGGATCTTTTGATCTTAGTTTGAGTTCAGCCATTATTTTTTCTCTTCTGATACTGTGCAGTCTAAAAGATGTTCTTGGGGTGAGTAGTTGTTATTCCTTTTTTTATTCTATCACTTGATAATCAAGACGGTAAATACAAGATCGGCGATCTGCTTGCAGCAGCGCTTCGCGATCGCTTACCCATGAGATCGCAGTTCATAGTAGTTAAGGAAGTACAAGAAAATGGATTTTGAGCGATAGCGAAGCGCTCCGTAGGAATCGCATTTCTCCAATATCAGCGATCGCACGATCGCAGTTAATCGCAGTTAAGGAATCGCTTTTGTCAAAGATGTTTAACGATGAAATTATAAGGTGCTTTACATTCCATTAACGCATCCTACAGGATTGGCGATTCCTGCGGAGCGCAACGCTTACGCTTGTGACAACGGGCTAATTTAAAAAACTTTCATATTCATCATGATTACCGATCCAAATCCAATAATAATCGTCACCCTTTTTCAAGGCTAACGCTCGATATCCACCACTGACACGGGCAGACCAAAGATTTCTACCGACTTTTTTGAAGTGCAAAGAGGGATGAAGTGAGTTTTCCTGCCAAAGCTGATAAGCCTTCCGCGCTTGCTCTTGCATCTCAGGTGACAAATTAGCATACGCTTTCCAAAACTCAGTCGTCGCAAAGGATTTCATCAAGATCCCTCACGTTGTTCGCTGTAATATCTTTTTCTGCCTGAGCAATGAGGCGATCTAATTTCCCTGATCCTAAATCTGCCTCAATTTGACGATCCCACCTCTCATCAAGATATTCTTGAATCCATTTTGCCAGATCACGAACTTCACTTTCTGGTAATTGCTTGATTACTGATTCAACTTCTAGCCGAGTAGTCATACAAGATTTTACATTTAAAGAGTTTCTCTTTTCTATATTATCACCAACTTTGACATTGAAACGCCACTACATGGTAGCTATTTGACCAATCGCTTTTATTAAAGATGAAGAAGTGATAAGGTACGTTACATTTCATTAACGCACCCTACAAGATTGGCGATTCCTGCGGAGCGCTTCGCTATCGCATTAACCCAATATTAGCGAACTGACAAGTCAGCGCTTACGCTATCGCAGTTAATCCCAGTTAAGGAAGCGATTCCTACGGAGCGCTTCGCTATCGCATTAACCAAATATTAGCGAACTGACAAGTCAGCGCTTACGCTATCGCAGTCAATCCCAGTTAAGAAAGCACAAGACAATGGATTTTAAGCGATAGCGTTCACGGTAGCGTCTCGTTCGCGTAGCGTTCCGAAGGAATAGAGATAGCGCTCCGCAGGAATCGCTTTTCTCAAAGATGTTTAACGGACTCGTTAGACTTTACCTCACAGATGACTTATGATCAATATATTATTGCCTGTATGGAAGTTTAAACTATGTCACTTACTGAGTTAATTCCTCTGGTCAACAATTTGAGTCAGTCAGACAAATTATCACTCTTCAAACTCCTAGCCACACAAATCCCAGACGCTGAACTACAAGTTATTTTTTCTGCATCAGAGTACCCGGTTTGGTCGCAATATCACGCAACGGAAGCTGCAAACATTCTAATGCAGATGATTCAGGATAACAAAGAAACATCAACTCATGCGTAGTACAGTTGAGTTTCCCTTTTCTGACGATGAAGCATTACCCACAATTCCTGTCATTCTAAGTTATGCAGACTCTTCTGTTTCTGCAAATGCACTGCTGGATACTGGGTCTACTGTCAATGTTTTACCTTATGATATTGGGTTACAATTAGGCGCGATTTGGGATAATCAAACTGTTCGCTTGCCATTGGCTGGAAATCTTGCAAAGGTTGAAGCAAGGGGGTTATTTGTGCAAGTTCAAATTGGAAATCTAGAACCCGTTCGTCTAGCATTTGCCTGGGTAGAAGCCTCTAATGTACCCTTAATCCTGGGACAAACAAACTTTTTTCGAGAATTTGATGTCTGTTTTGAGCGATCAGAATGCAAGATAAAAATTATCCGAGGTGATTAGCGATCGCACTCAAACCACAACTGGCGATCGCAGCACAAGACAATGGATTTTGAGTGATCGCTTACCCATGAGATCGCAATTAATCACAGTTAAAGAATCACAAGACAATGGATTTTGAGCGATCGCTTACCCATGAGATCGCAATTAATCACAGTTAAAGAATCACAAGACAATAGATTTTGAGCGATTCCTAGGTCACGCTTCGCTATCGCACTAACCGAATATTAGCGAACTGACAAGTCAGCGCTTACGCTATCGCACTTAATCACAGTTAAGGAAGCACAAGACAATGGATTTTAAGCGATTCCTAGGTCACGCTTCGCTATCGCATTTCCCCAATATTAGCGAACTGACAAGTCAGCGCTTCGCTATCGCAGTTAATCCCAGTTAAGGAAGCACAAGGAAATGGATATTGAGCGATTCCTATGTCGCGCTTCACTATTCACTATCGCACTATCCTAATATTTTTTTAACCTCATTGAGTACCTCATTTAAAAAAGGAGCATCTGATTTAATCACATTATCCTCACTTCCATCATGTTTATGATGAGGAAAAGTAGGGAGATTTAATTTTCGATGATGTTCAGTATTGTCATAACGAAAAATTAGTTTATTTTCTGAATCCATATATTGATAACTATACATTTTTCGATCTATGGAGATTTCAACATAGACAAATTCTCGTAAATGCAGCAAAGAATTATCTTCAAAATCAATTTTTCCTTTGATCAATCCTTCATATATTCCTCTTTTTTCACTTTCAATCTTGAATATTTTGACAATTTCTGAAGATTCAATTAAAAGCTGAATCTGTTGAAAATGATTTTCAATTAACAAAATCAATCTCCTCTATAGACTCTTTCATTTGTTGTAAATGTGTCAGCATTCGAGATTCGCCAATCCATTCATCAAAATCAAAATTATGGGATAATTCATCATTATTAAACCGGGTTATAAATTCCTTTGTTGATAATTGATACTTGGTTTCCAATTCTATAATTCGTTCTTCTGTTCTTTTTATTCCTGCTATTACACTTTGTAATCTTTCTGATAAAGCACTTTCAATAATTCGTCTGAGGGAATCTGGATCTTTTGATCTTAGTTTGAGTTCAGCCATTATTTTTTCTCTTCTGATACTGTGCAGTCTAAAAGATGTTCTTGGGGTGAGTAGTTGTTATTCCTTTTTTTATTCTATCACTTGATAATCAAGACGGTAAATACAAGATCGGCGATCTGCTTGCAGCAGCGCTTCGCGATCGCTTACCCATGAGATCGCAGTTAACCACAGTTAAGGAAGCACAAGATAATTTGCTCCAAAGAGAGTGTTACAATGAGACAGAGTGCAAAAAACTAGAATCTGTATCTTTCGTTGAACTTATGCTAACAACCACTCAGTTCGCTCCCATACTTAGGCAATTATCTCACTCCGATAAGCTCTTATTACTTAATTTCCTTGTAGCCGAGTTGCTCAGGGAGTCTGGTATTGTACCGATGTCTATTCAAGATGATGTCCATAGACAAGGTTTACATGACTCTTTTGAGGCTGCTGCCATTTTAGCTCAAGCATTAAAAGAGACACAAGAATTGACTCATGGTTAATAAAGTAAGATTTGCCTTCACTGAGGTAGATCCCAGTCTTGGAGCATTAAGTACACTTCCTTATTTACCACTGAAATTAACGTATCAAAATCAGTCTTTGAACGTTTCGGGTCTGTTGGATACTGGCTCTAGCGTTAATGTCTTGCCTTATGAAATGGGATTAGCATTAGGCGCAGTCTGGGAAAATCAAAGGTTGTCTTTGCCATTAGGCGGTAATTTAGCTAGATTTGAAGCTCGTGCATTAGTTGTGAAAGCCACTGTTGAACAATTCCCTGCTGTGGATTTGGCTTTTGCTTGGACACAAGATAAGTATGCACCGTTAATACTAGGACACATGAACTTTTTTCTTGCGTTTGATGTGTGTTTTTACAGATATGACTTGGTATTCGAGATTAGTCAAAGGTAGTTTTATTAAGAATTGTTTCAACATCTTTCTCAGGCTCATCACAATCTTGAATTAACTTGAGAACTACTTTAGCATAAGCAATTCCACTGCTTGATTCTGAAGGATGGCGAACTGCTTGCAGCAGAGCTTCGCTATCGCTTACCCATGAGATCGCAGTTAATCATAGTTAACGAAGCACAAGATAATGGAAATTGAGCGATCGCTTCCCTCGCCATAGGCATCGCACTACATCATAAAAATTCATGAAAGAGGTTATCGAACGGTTCTGTATTTTTCCAGCGATAGGTGTTAAAATCTCGATAATCAACCGATAAAATTTGGCCATGACCTAATTCTTCTGCCAGGATAACGAGAGAAGCATCGGCTAAATCCATCGGTAAATCTTTATATTTTTCCATCAGTTCTTCAATACGCTGGCAATGATGTTGTTTCGGATCAAATATTTGTAGCTTTCCTGTAGAAATTTTATTAATAAAGATTTTTGGAGCATCCACTCCTACTCTTTTTTGTAATAGATAGCACGTTTCTGTGACGACGCACCAGGTTGTAATAAATTGCTGATTAGCTAAATCTTGAAATCGTTTTTTGGCGGCTATATGAACTGTATCTTTTTTATTGGCAAGAGCTAACCAAAAGCCTGTATCAACTATGATCATATTTTTGATTAAGTTCACGGTCTAAGTAATTTTTATAGTTTTTTGAGAGGTCTGTTTCAGCTTCTATGCAACCAATAAAGTCTGACCAGTCTTGCAAGGAATTTTCTGAGGATTCCTGTTGATTCAGAAGATAGCGTTTTTTCAGGACTTCTACGAGTTCGACTATGATTTGTTGTGCATCGGGAGGAAGAGACTCAATATCTTGTTGAATTGTATCTAAGTTCATAATCTAATTTTGCTGTTTCCTTGATTATAGTTTAGCAAAAAACGATTCCTGCGGAGCGCTTCGCTATCGCACTAACTCAATATTAGCGAACTGACAAGTCAGCGCTTACGCTATCACAGTTAAGGAAGCACAAAGAAATAGATATTGAGCGATAGCGAAGCGCTCCGTAGGAATCGCTTACCCATGAGATCGCAGTTAATCATAGTTAACGAAGCACAAAGAAATAGATATTGAGCGATAGCGAAGCGCTCCGTAGGAATCGCTTACCCATGAGATCGCAATTAATCGAAGTTAAGGAAGCACAAGACAATGGATTTTGAGCGATCGCTTTGATCGCTTTTCTCAAAGATGTTTAACAGCCCCGTTAGACTGTACCTCACAGACTGCTGTTGAAACGAGACTAAAGTCCCAAACAATAGCGAACTACGGTTTCTATGTCCTGCATTTTAGCATCTGAGAGTTTGCCAGAAGGCTGGCTAGGAAAACGCTTTAAATCAAGTGAACGAATTTGAAAGCATAGAAATACTGTCTCGATTAATAATCCAGTTTCTTCAGGTAAACACCTCACATTTGTTGGGTAGTTTTTGGTGATATTTGTTCCTTTTGTACCAACAACTACTGTAACAACTAATGGTAATTGATTAATAGCATCTACAGAAAGCACTAAAACAGGACGCTCTCCTGCTTGTTCTCTACCTTGAACTGGATTAAGATTGACGAAGTAAATTTCAGATCGCTGAACGCTCATAACCTTTCTATTCCATCCAGTTCAGAGATTTCAAACTCAGCATTAATTAGACCTATCTCTCTTTGGATCTCTGGATCATTTGCCATATCAGTTAAGCTTGTCTCAATCAAAGTCCGCATTTTTAATGTATTAATTAGTTTAGGGTCGTTTAGGCTTATTGGTTGGAATATCTCCTGATCACCGTCTACCTGATCAATCAACTCAGGTAATAAGACAATAACCTTAACACGACTGCCGTAAGGAAATGTTAATGCTTGGTCTAAATTAATCTGCCCATTTGTGTTTACTGTCCCTACTAACTCAACAGCTTTCATAAAGCCTCCTTTGTTTTTTACATCAGTTAATCAAGTCCCCATATTTCTATTTAAGTTAAATTTCCTCCTGGTTGATCAAGAAAATGGATTTTGAGCGATTCCTGCGGGGCGCTTCGCTATCGCACTAACCCAATATTAGCGAACTGACAAGTCAGCGCTTACGCTATCGCAGTGAAGGAAGTACAAGAAAATGGATTTTGAGCGATCGCTTACCCATGAGATCGCAGTTAATCGAAGTCAAGGAAGCATAAGAAAATGGATTTTGAGCGATCGCATTAACTCAATATTAGCGATCGCAGTTAATCCCAGTTAAGGAAGTACAAGATAATGGATTTTGAGCGATCGCATTTCCCCAATATCAGCGATCGCACTAACTCAATATTAGCGATCACAGTTAAGGAAGCACAAAGAAATAGATATTGAGCGATCGCTTACCCATGAGATCGCAGTTAATCCCAGTTAAAGAATCACAAGATAATGGATTTTGAGCGATCGCATTAACTCAATATTAGCGATCGCTTACCCATGAGATCGCAGTTAATCCCAGTTAAGGAAGCACAAGATAATAGATTTTAAGCGATTCCTACGGAGCGCTTCGCTATCGCATTTCCCCAATATTAGCGAACTGACAAGTCAGCGCTTCGCTATCGCAGTTAATCCCAGTTAAAGAATCACAAGATAATGGAAATTGAGCGATAGCGAACTCCGTAGGAATCGCTTTTCTCAAAGATATTAAACAGTAAATTTAGCGGGTTTATATTTATAACTGAGTTCAAGAGCATTGCAAAAGCTATTTAGTTGATTAAGCAAAGCATTATAGTAAATGTAAGCATCCTCTCGTTCATCTTGGAGAAGGGCATATAAAGTTAGCTCTGGTTCTGGAGCTAAGTGATTTTTAGGGATATCTAAACCAGCTTCAGTTAAGCGGGTTGACGCGATCGCCGCTAACAATGCTCCAATTGTCTTGGACTCACCACTGCGAAGATCACTTAGTCCAGGTAATATTATTTCTGCACCTGGTAACTCATTAAGATTCATGATTGATCATCCTCCAGGTTATTTTCACAACGTTCAATAAATTTCTCGACTCTGCTTCTAAGCATATCAGGATTAAGAGATGGGAATCTGATTAGTTCAGGTACAATCGCTTCAAAGCAATTCTGTAGATCACTCAAAGAGAATAATTTCTGTTTGTACATGGCTTCAATATCTTTAATATCACGGTCAAATCCCCTGGATAGTTTAGAAAGAGCTTGGGCTGTAAAATCATAGTGATAAAACGAAATTTGACCTTGTTTGCCAATGAATACGCTTCTATCACGCCATCCTGGAAGAGGTGGCAAAAAATCCTGCGGAGATGCTAATTCGATATTAATGTTTAATTCTTGTTTGAGTTTGGAGATCGCCTGAAAAATGCCTGGTGGTTCAGGATCTAGACGAAGATCAACATCAACTGTGGAGTTACGCCATCCAATTAGTAGCGCACTAGCTCCTCCTGTAAAGTAGATGCAGCCTGAACCCTGTGCTTCTCTACCTAAAACTTGCATCAGACGTTCTAACTTTTGAGTGTCAATGTTTGCACGCATATTTTTATTGATTTATTTGTTTGGATATTGAGCGATCGCAGTTAAGGAAGTACAAGATAATGGATTTTGAGCGATCGCATTTCCCCAATATTAGCGATCGCATTTAATCACAGTTAAGGAAGCACAAGAATATGGAAATTGAGCGATCGCATTAACCAAATATTAGCGATCGCAGTTAATCACAGTTAAGGAAGCACAAGGAAATGGATTTTGAGCGATCGCTTACCCATGAGATCGCAATTAATCACAGTTAAGGAAGCACAAGAAACTGGAAATTGAGCGATCGCTTACCCATAAGATCGCAGTTAATCCCAGTTAAGGAAGCACAAGACAATGGATTTTGAGCGATCGCACTTACCCATGAGATCGCAGTTAATCATAGTTAACGAAGCACAAGAAACTGGAAATTGAGCGATTCCTAGGTCACGCTTCGCTATCGCATTAACCCAATATTAGCGATCGCAATTAATAGTAGTTAAGAAAGCACAAGAAAATGGCAATTGAGCGATCGCTTACCCATAAGATCGCATTAATCGCAGTTAAAGAAACACAAGATAATAGATTTTAAGCGATCGCATTTCCCCAATATTAGTGATCGCAGTTAATCCCAGTTAAAGAATCACAAGATAATGGATTTTGAGCGATCGCACTACCAACTTGGATCGCGTTGCGAAAGGTCGTAACGAGGTTGAATACCCTGAATTGAATATAGGCTTCTCTCCCTGTATTGTCCTCCATAGCCAAGTCTCCACAGAACTACCTCATCCGCCCATTGAACCGCTTTCTGCACTACTTCCCACTGTTGCATATCAGTTAATGGGAGTGCAATAGATTTAGCATGAGTAGAATTGTTTCGGATAGCCACAAAGTCATCTACTACTAAATTGTCACCTATTATCCCTAAACGAGAAAGGAGTTCGTTAATGCGATCTTTCAAGCAGAGCCGCTTGAATTGATTGTTACTGAAAGTTCCTTCTTCCACTAAAATTATTCGAGCAAGGTTTTCTAATAACGTTCCCAATGCATTGGCTACAACAGGTAGCAAAACATTTCTTCTACGTCCAGATGCTCTTGGTATTGCTTGAAAATACCACTCTAAAAGAACAATCCATTTCTCGCTCCAGTGAGGAGTTTGCAACATTCGTTGAAAAGCTGGAAAACATTGAACAAAATCCAACAAGTCTTTGATGCCAAAATATCTGATACAACCTTGTCCCAATTCCTCTTGCGGAACGATTAAAGGTGCTTCAGCCAATGAGGCTACATTTTCCCTACTTATTCGATCTGTTCCCACGTCCACAAATTTCTTTGCAATTGCATAGATTGGTTTGACATACCCTCCATTTATATACGACAGCATTAAACATAAATGTGAGAGAGTTTTACTAGCATCAGACAGGGAAATATTTAATAGGTCTTGAATTTTGGTAGAAGGTTGTTGTGTCTGAAAGAGGCGAACTTTCAAGGTGATCATTGAACCTCTATTCTGAGCCTCTGGTTTCAGCCAATCTAAAGCATCTTGATTTGTAGAAAATTCAACACTCCAATCGTTACTGATCTCTACTACAAAAGATTCACATTTTAATGCTTTGGTTATGGCCGCAAGATCACTACCTGTAGCCTCTCTCAAAAAATCTGTATTCGGTAGGTAGAAATCAAAACAGTGAGCATCTGCGTTTATATCTCCGTATACAGCTTGCTCTGCATAACCCCTGCTTTGTCGTCTTTTCCCACCTCGAAATGTAACCATTGGCTTTTCAACTACAAACTGAGGATCTGAACCATCCCAAGAAGTCAGTGTTTGGGGTGGTGAATTAGAACAGAGAAAGTCAAAGTTATATTCCCCTCTGGCTGTTTCAAACTCCCAATTAATTCGCGGAGTTTGATTAATCGTAAGCCAAACTGTCAAACGACCTTCGAGATTATCTAAATGTCCAATATTGTTAAATAACTCTACATTCTCTTGCTGACCAACAAGATCCTTATCCAAAAACATCTTTATATATTTCCCGTATATCGTCAATATCCACCTATTATACAAAAAAAATTCCAGATAACTACGTAAGTATGGTTGGATAGTAAGAATTTTTCTGGCTATCACCCTTTTCAGAGTAATAGACAGAATGATTCGGTATATAAAACCCATGCTTAAACAAACAAGAATAAATTATTTTTGTGATTCCTGGTTTAATGGAATAGGGTTAGAAAGTCAGTGATCGCTTTTCTAAAAGATGTTTAAAGTTCAGCTTTTAAGCCTCATCAAAATGTCATTTTGCATTTGCTGCTCATCTTCAGGTTTAGGACTCCGACGAAGCCAATTCTTTCTACTAAAATGCCATCTACCTACATCTAAAACTAAAACACGTAAATCTTTTTGAGAGGAACTACACTCAAAAAGATCAAGAATAGTGTTATAGATATTAAGACTGTTTACACCAGCAATACCTGGGGCTTTATCCAGGCAGTACATTAAAAACTCCTTAAGCTCTCTGTTTTTCGGCTCAAGAACCATATGATTTAAGAGAGATATCAAAAAAGCTTCATAAGAGGTAGGATCAGGTCTACTAACAAATTTAAGAGTAGATATTAACGAAGACGCTAATTCCTTATCTGTAGGGTTCTGAGTTATTCTTTGTAACAAAGAGGCTGATAACTTTTCCATTAGACTTACCAGCATCCTCTTAACTGCATTCTCCTCAAATTTAGAGAAGTCCAGGCTATTTAACCATCTAGATACTTCTATAAAATCCTCATTGTCATTATTCTCTACCTTTTTGATTAAGCCTTCGAGTTCTTCTTTCTTAATTAAAAGAGCTTGAACTTGTGATAAGTTGTTTAAGGTATATGTTTTAGTGGGTTCTTGAGCTTTGAAGTACCATTGCCCAGATTTAAATGTCAAGTTCATTACCTCTGGATCATTGGGATTATCCATGAGAATCTTTAAAACTCTGTCATAAACTGGCACTGAGTCCACATTCCCTAAACCTCTTAGCTTGTTTAGCCCCATTAGAAATTCTTGATGTCTCTTAGGATTTAGCGGGTCAGCCTCTAGATACTCCAATAACTCATCACGCTTCTTCAAAGCTTGGAGTCCTAAGTAGATTGAAGTTCCAATGTATATCCAGGAAAACATATCCTGTGATTGCTTTTTGTCATTGTACATCTTAGATCCTACCTGCTCATTAATGTTCAATATCTAGTAAATTACATTTCATCCTGTTACAGATTCACATAATGCCACTGTATATATACCCGATTTTGTAGGTAAATACAAGCTTTTTAGTATATTTATCGGTGATATCCAGAAACTTTCCGCATAACATCCTAATTAGGACATTAGACAGAACTTTCAAGATGTTCTTAACCGCGATGATAAACCTGTTCCCAGTCCTCTACATTTTTACTTCCCAAAAATTTCCAACTTTTCCATCTCCAACCTCAACCTTTCATTCTCCATCCTTAACGCCAATATTTCATTTTTCTGCAACTCAATTAACGACCTTTGACTAATTACCTCACCAAAGGCTTTTTTCCGGTTTTCAATCCCAAACCATCTTTGATAGGTTTTTGTATGTTCATCAACAGTATGACCTAAATTATCTGCTGCGGCTTTAATTGGTATTCCCTGAAGATGCGCTCGAATCGCGCAACCATGACGCAAATCATAAGGTTGAAACTCAATTCCCACCTTTCTAAACCATCTGGATATATCTCTTCGCATCCAATTAATATTTTGTACAGATGCAATTTTTGCCACTTTTATTTCTAAAATCTTTAATGGTTTGGGATTTTTTAAATCAAATAATTCTATCCATTCAGGAACAAAAGGAATAACTTCTCGATATCCAGTTTTAGTATTTTTATTCACCTTCCAAGTATGATCTATATTTTGGGGAGACATCCACCAATTAATATCTGGTTGGACAAATAGTTCCCTTGGTCTTAATCCATAAGTCGCCAACATTCCATATACCCAACGCCACATTTCCCAAGTGTCTATTTCATCACTAATATTTGTATTTTTGCGGTTGAGGGCAAATTTTTCAAACAGGTCAAAAGCAGATATTATTTTTTCATCTTCAGGAATTTCTCGATAAGCAGGAGTGACATGATCTCGTTTGACATCGAGTTGAAATCCTAAATTAAAGGTTTTAATCAAAACAGAAGTTACTGCTATTAGT
>NZ_JADEWA010000731.1:0-1458 GCF_015207865.1 Dolichospermum sp. LEGE 00246 | reverse complement strand
CACCCTAACCCTCCCCTTGTAAAGGGGAGGGAACTGGATTTTTATTGTTTCCCCCCTTTACAAGGGGAAAGGGGGGTAGCAATGTGATGAAAATTACGGAATACCACTTTTCAAACATCCTCTTAATAACTTAACTATTAAGTAGAGGGAGGCAAAAACAATGACTGTAGCTCTAGACAAAACCATAATCTATCCCGACAGTGATGGTCAGCCCATGGCAGATAACACCAAGCAATTTCGCTGGATTGTCCTGATTAAAGAAAATCTCGACTCCCTCTTTGCCAATGACGAGACCGTTTTTGTGGCAGGAGATCTGCTGTGGTATCCAGTTGAAGGTCGTCCCGATATTCGTGTCGCCCCCGATGTCCTCGTGGCCTTTGGCCGACCCAAAAGCGATCGGGGGTCATACCGGCAATGGCAAGAAGATAATATTGCCCCTCAAGTAGTGTTTGAGATTTTGTCTCCAGGCAATACCCTCAAAGAAATGAGCCGTAAATTGTTATTCTATAACCGCTATGATGTGGAAGAATACTACATATATAACCCAGACTCTAATGAGTTGATGGGTTTTACCAAAGCCAACGAAGAACTCATATCCATTGAAAACATGGATCATTGGCTGAGTCCTCGTTTGGGTATTAGGTTTGAACTAACAGCGTCAACTCTAAATATTTATGATCATCAAGGCAATCTCTTCTTATCTCCGTTAGAACTACGCAAAAGCCTTGAACAGGAAAAATCTAGGGCAGAACAGGAAAAATCTAGGGCAGAACAGGAACAAGCCAGGGCTGATTGTCTAGCCGCCAAGCTGAAAGAATTAGGTATAGATCCTGACACTCTGATACCATAGGAGCAATTCATAAAACCTCGCCGTAAGTGGGAAACTCAGAAGAAGCCAGGGAATTAATTCCCTGTCTAATAGCTGAAGTCGGTTAAAACCGACTGGTTTGGGTAATATTAACAATACCTTGTCCATTTTTTGTAAGTCGGGTTAAGCGACAGCGCAACCCGACACATTTGTTGGGTTATGGCAACGCCTGCTCATTGGTGTCAACTTACAGCGATTTCCAATCATATAAGGTACATCCTAGCCCCCTCATCGCTTGCGGGGAGGGGGTTGGGGGTGGGGTTCTTGTTCCAGGTTTGATGACAATTTGCTGTAGGCTACAGATGGCTTATTTGTTGGCTTCCACACCCACCCAGAAATAAAACCTCGCCGTAAGTGGGAAACTCAGAAGAAGCCAGGGAATTAATTCCCTGTCTAATAGCTGAAGTCGGTTAAAACCGACTGGTTTGGGTAATATTAACAATACCTTGTCCATTTTTTGTAGGTCGGGTTAAGCGACAGCGCAACCCGACACATTTGTTGGGTTATGGCAACGCCTGCTCATTGGTGTCAACTTACAGCGATTTCCAATCATATAAGGTACATCCTAGCCCCCTCATCGCTTGCGGGGA
>NZ_JADEWA010000730.1:0-1458 GCF_015207865.1 Dolichospermum sp. LEGE 00246 | reverse complement strand
ATCTAAAATTGACTAGAGATAAAAGTGAGTGAAAGTTTAACCGTTTAGGGATACAAAAAAATAGACAACATGACAATCCACGAACTCACTACTAAAACTAAATTTAGTCTAGATTTGGTTTTTTCCAGTTAATTGTTAAGTAATTGGACAAAAATATTTACAGTCATTGCGAGCGAAGGGAAGCAATCACAACCCTTGGAATTGCTTCATTTCACTTTGTTCTATATGGCTAACGCCACGCTGCGCTAACGCAATGACATTGTGTAATTAATTCTGTCTCACTACTTAATACTCAAAAATGCTACAGTGGGCTGCCAATTGTCTTTTGGGTATTTCTTATGGAATTTGAGCTATAGGATAAATCACTCCCAAACCCTGCTAAGTAAGAACTTTAAGACTTAGAAAAATTTTATGAGGTACAGTTAATCAATCTTCCGTATTTAAGAAACTAGTTTATTCTTCTTGTTACTGTACTTGTTAACAGTAAAAACTGCTGTATAGACTAAAACTAGATAAACTTCTTTTAAAATTACGCTATGATTCAACAACGCCTACATTTTCACAATTTATCAGTTGATAATTTTCTAAGATAAAATAAACCACAGCCATAAATTATATCTGGAACTTTTGCGGTGTTAGCATTTTCGTAAAAATCATCATTATCATCAATGTAAGAAAAAGAAATCAGATCATAATCTGCCTTAGTAAGGGAGAGAATAGTTTCAACAGAGAACACACGATGTCCATTAAATTCAACTCTCTCAAAACCAATAGGAACTGATAACAATAAAGTTCCACCTGGTTTTAATAACTTTGTTAAAGAAGTCAAACCTTTAATATGCCCTTCGGGATCAATTGGATCTCCATATCGCCCCAGTCCAAAATGCTCTAATGCATGTAAACAAGAAAGAGAATCACAAATGTTGACTGGTACGCTTTCCGATTGCATCAAATCAGCTTGACGAAAAGTCATACCGGAAACATTTGAAGTCATAGGTCTAACATCGAGAATTTCAATATCACGGAAAGTCAGCACATGGGATACAAAACCATCAATTCTTGAGCCAACATCTATGTGATGTTCTGGATTATTTTGATAGACTTTGCGTGCTGCCCATAGGTCCTGGTGAAAATAATGTTTAGTTATATGACCAGCCCCTTCATATCTGTCTATCATACATGGAAATAGATTTCCTATAGCAATAGCTTGATTGGATTTCTGACTTTCCAAATAAAATTTTAGGAATTGAGAAATATAAATAGGAACTCCTCTGAAAAATGAAATCGTATTAAGAGGAGTAAATCCTAATTCAGAAATAACATGATAAACTATCTTAAGATTATAACGTATTCTAGGTATCAATGATTGGCTCATATTTTTGTTCATGTTTGTTTTGAAGATGAATAATAGGACAATTATCTCTATTTTATTGGTGAGTTACTAAAAACTTATTTTAC
>NZ_JADEWA010000729.1:0-1462 GCF_015207865.1 Dolichospermum sp. LEGE 00246 | reverse complement strand
CAAAGAACTCAAGTCATCTCATTCCCAGTCTCTGACTGGGAATGAATTCTAGAAGGCTCTGCCTTCAATGATATTAGAGGCAGAGCCTCATTAACTGCATTCCTAGTCAGAGACTAGGAACGAGATGTGGTAGGGATTTGAGCTTAAGTTGACACCATTACGCGGGGGGTTGCCCCTACAGATTCTGAATATTAATAATGATAGATTATGCTCCTTCTGAGCGATCGCTTTTTTGACTAGGAGAAGATTCATAAAGAGCATCCAACTGTTCCCGTGCATCCTCAATATTAATTGAACGCATGACTAGCAGTGGTTCTTTAATCATGTTACCTGCGCTGTCTAACAATTCAGGATGGGAAACATACTGCTTTCTACCCGCATAATAACCAAAGCCACCTTGTGATGATTGGTTAGCTGAATATGTCCTTTCTCTATCGAAACTGAACATGATCAGATTCCGAATTAAGTTACCGACAGCTATGAATGCCAAAACGGTGAAAGCTAGAATATAAAGTAGGTGTAGCATTGAATTTTCCTCCAGAACAGTAAAGGTTAAAAATGTTATTTCGTAAAACTTAAAACTCCGCAAATAAATGATTCGCGGTAAAAAAAGAAGAATGTAAAATTCCTTACTTGTGCGCCTATGTTATTTGATGCAATTCTTATATTCAGATTAAGGTAACATGAGACACATTATTTTTTTATGAAAACAATGTTAAGAATTGTCTAATATCTTTACAATTTCCAACTCATTTAGATTTTGCCAGGGATTTATTATTCCTTGGATTGACCTAAACGCATTCCCACACTCCAACATTCTGTAACTAATTGATGCCAAGGCATTACAGTTGCCATATCAATTCCCACTTGTTTTTCAGTTGCTGTAAACAACATCCTCACTGTGTTCAGTTCACATTCTGCATCTTTGACTCGTTTTAGTAAGTTTAGTTGCTCTTGTTCACTCATGAATTGAACTTTCTCATTTTCCAGGATTTGACCATATCGCTCAAACCAATATTGAAAATCCTCTAACAGCGGTTCTAAGACTGATTTCAGTAAATCAGCACTTGGTAAATTTGAGTCCCTCATATATGAGAAGCATATTTCCTAATTCTCTTTTTATATTAACGTTATTTACGATTCTTAACAATCAATTCATAAGAATACCCGGTAAGTGGGAAACGAGCGCGTCTTTAGACCTGAGAGGGAAACGACACGAGCGGTTTTAACCGCTGTGGATATTAAAATTGAAACCAGATTTTTGATTGGAATCTGGAAACCAACTCCCATTTCTGGGGTAATGTTAGCTTCGACCTGTTATAAGAGCTTGCTTGAGCTTGCAACACTGTTCCAGTGACCTTAGAACTGTTTAATCACAAGCGACAGAGCAGGGAACTAGCAACGCATTCCGGGGTGTCGTGACTCAAATAACGGCTACCATGAGAGTAAACTCAGGGTGGTC
>NZ_JADEWA010000111.1:0-13026 GCF_015207865.1 Dolichospermum sp. LEGE 00246 | reverse complement strand
GTGGGGAGGGTAGGGGAATTCATTCCTAGTTGGGTTATCGGTTTTACGTTAAGTTGACACCAATGCCCCCGTGTTGCCCTGTGTTTGCCCTACTAGCGAATATATAGAGGAAATTGGTCATCTAGAATCCAAAATCTAAAATCCAAAATTGCCATAAGTTTGGTTAAGAGTGGCTTCAATTGAACCTGAATTTTGGAATAACTTAATTAATTCATGAGATTTTGTTTTTTTCTCAGATAAAATTCCTTTCAGTGGGGTTAAAAATTCTAGATCAGGATCATCTTTAAGGGCGATTTCAGCAACTTGTACAAGTTGCTGAGAATTGGCAAAAACATCTTCATTTTCAAAGCCTGACTTTGCCGAAATCTGGTGTAAATTAGCATCAGGTATAATCGCTCTACCTGGTAAAGTTTGATCCAATACTAGACCTTTTAATAAAGCTAATAAACCTGCATAAATAGCGAAATTATCACAACTATCACAAGCTTTAAATTCTATCCGTCCTACTTCTGAAGGAATGCGGGCAATTTTTGTTAAGGAAGGCACACTTTTGATTAATTCTTCTGTTTTATCCAAAAAAACTAATGTTGCGGATCTTTTTCCCGTTCTGATAAATGTCCTCACTGATAAACCTCCCCATAAACCACCATTATAAAAAGGAGAACTATAACTAAAAGGAATGATGTAAGGACTGTAATAAGTTAACTTCTTCCCAATATCAATTAACCTTTCCGTAGACAAATTTGCCAAAGAAATATTTAAATCTGGTCCATAAGAAACCATATAAATATGAGCAGTTTGTTCATCTGGATAAGCTTGTAATTGTCTAATTTCAAAATCATTTAATGGAGGTTGTGGCTCAAATACGCAAGTATAGGGATTAAAACTGGCTAAAACAGGTGAAAAACCAAAATTGGCAGCAACATCACTTAATAAAATAAAACTTGCGGTTAATTCATCAATTGCTCCTTGAATAGTAGGGTGGATAGTTGTTCTAATTTCGATGCCTTTAGCTACACAGTCAATTACTTCTTCAGAGTCGTTAAATCTTTCAAAGCCCTCAATATACCAACGCTTTTTCTTAATCCCAGCATCACCAACTCTTAATTGTGGGTAATCAGTAGTATAGATAGGTAATTTGTCAACAATTTGCTGAAAATCTCCAAATTTTGTATTATGGAAATCTGCAAACTTTCCTTGATTATTGAGAAAAGCAACTTCATGTTCAATACCAAAGCAGAACATACTTTATACCTAATTAATGACAAATATAATCAATTATATCTATATTTTATGCCGTTGTGAATCAATACTGTTGAGTTCAGGCTAAAAAGTATTTATATCGTAGGTTGATTTAACGCGAGGAAACTCAAAAAAATCCTGGTCATGTTGGGTTAAGAGTCGCTCAACTCAAACTAAATTCCCTTTATTTTTGCCAATTAAATGTACAGAAATATAGTTCTTTTCAAGGTAGTTTAAGATTATCTAATAGAAAATTACAAGGCGTGAGTTTTTATGACAAATACTGCTCAAACTGCTTACAGTAGCGAACAAATTATTGCTTGGTTACGGGGATTACTGACCATTGCTTGGGCTGATGGTAACTTTGATGCTCAAGAACAGGAATTAATTACTAATCTTACCAAAGATGAATTAGCCCCTGCCATTGATTGGGATACTCTAGAGATAATTGAACCAGATGAATTAGCGGCTATATTAGGTAAAGGTACACCTATAGCGGAAAATTTCTTGCGGACAGCGGTAATGGTAGCGATCGCTGATGGTATATACTCACCTAGTGAAGATGACCTACTTCAGCAATTGTGTCAAAAATTAGAACTGCAAGAGAGTTTACTCACAGCCTTACGTCATACCCTAGAAGATACCGCACAAACAACTGATTTCCCCCCTACTGGACTTCAATCCCCCCACCCAGACGCTTTAACTCCCTTGCGTCAATGGTTAGATGGATTAGATATTCAAGACCCCAGAGTGGCGAAATTTTTGTGTAAGATGATTCCTTCCCAATGTCCCTTTGAAAGAGATGTAACCTTATTTGGCCGGAAAATAGTTCATATTCCGCCCCTGTGTAAAATTAACCCCCTTTATGAACAAATGGTAGGGTTACGCTTTCGCGCCCTTTCCTACCTAGCAGATGACTGTGGGGAAGATGTTACACCTTATATTTAAATTAGTTGTTAGTCATTGGTCATTGGTCATTGGTCATTAGTTGCTAGTTAGGTGAGATAATGGGGCGTGGAAGGTTTCAGGAATTAAGAGTATATCAACTGTCAGAAAAATTGGCTGATGATATTTGGAAAATCGTTAACCAATGGGAGTCATTACCGCAAAATACATTGGGTAAACAGATTATTCGTTCAGCAGATAGCATTGGTGCGAACATAGCGGAAGGTGTAGGCAGAGGGAGTTATCAAGACAATCGGCGATTTATTAGAATAGCACGAGGGTCATTATATGAGACTCAACACTGGCTAAGAAGAGCATATAGCCGTAACCTCTTAAAATATGAACAAGTAAACACACTAAAAGTTATCATCAATGACTTAGCACCCCAATTAAACGCCTATCTAAACTCAATTGGTAAACTTCCAAAGGAAGAATAACCAATAACTAATGACCAATAACTAATGACTAATGACTAAATTATGCAATTTATAGACCAATCAGTAATTGAAGTAGAAGCAGGTAACGGAGGCGATGGTATTGTCGCTTTTCGTAGAGAAAAATATGTCCCAGCAGGTGGTCCATCTGGTGGGAATGGCGGAAAAGGCGGTTCAATAATTTTTGTAGGTAATACTAATCTGCAAACCTTGTTAGATTTTCGATACAAGCATTTATTTAAGGCACAAAATGGAGAACGTGGCGGTCCAAATAATTGCACTGGTGCAGGTGGGAAAGATCTAATTGTTGAAGTTCCTTGTGGTACTTCTGTATATGATGCGGTAACGAGTGTTTTACTATGTGATATAGTTGAACCCGGACAAAGTTTTCGAGTCGCAGAAGGTGGCAAAGGTGGACTGGGAAATCAACATTTTTTGAGTAACCGCAACCGGGTTCCCGAATATGCCCTCCCTGGTTTAGAAGGGGAAAAAAAGGTATTACGTTTAGAGTTAAAATTGTTAGCAGAAGTCGGAATTATTGGTTTACCAAATGCGGGAAAATCAACTTTAATTTCTTCTTTATCCGCAGCACGTCCAAAAATCGCCGATTATCCCTTTACTACCTTAATTCCTAATTTGGGTGTAGTCAAAAAACCCACAGGTGATGGTACAGTTTTCGCTGATATTCCGGGTTTAATTGAAGGTGCTTCTCATGGTGCCGGTTTAGGTCATGATTTCTTGCGTCACATTGAACGGACAAGGGTTTTATTACACTTAATTGATGCCACAAGTGAAAATGTCATCGCTGATTTCCATACTATTCAAGAAGAACTTAAAGCCTATGGACGAGGTTTAGCTAAACGTCCACAAATTTTGGCATTAAATAAAATAGATGCTGTTGATAGAGAAACTGTTGATTTGGAGGCTTTAGCTACTCAATTAAATCATCTGGCTTTTGCGCCGGTTTTCATAATTTCTGCTGTAACTCGCACTGGTTTAGATCCCATGATGCAGGAAATTTGGCGGATTTTAGATGAAATTAATGTGTTGGAAGCACAGGAAGTTGCAGTTGAATTGATAAGTTGATTTTGTCGAATACAGTAGCAAAAATTGTGTTAAGTAATTGAACAAAAATATTTACAGTCATTGCGAGGGAAGGGAAGCAATCACAACCCCCCTTTACAAGGGGAAAGGGGGGTAGCAATGTGATGAAAATTACGGAATACCACTTTTAAAACATCCTCTGAGCAAATTCTCACAATTAATCCAGCTTTTCGGAGTTTTTTCTATTAATTGCCCATTCTACCTGTCGTAAAATCCCTCGTAACATTCCCACTTCCGTAGTTTGTAGATAAGCACGATTATATAAATGGCGAAATTTTTCCATGCGACTAGCTGCGGTGTGGGGATAAAGATAACCAATAGAAAGCAACAAAGATTCTAATTGCTGATAGAATCCTTCCATAGCATCTAATGGGGCAATTTCTGAATCGGGTATATTCTGATCTGTAAATAAGTTAGTAGATTGTGATAATTCATAACAACAAATAGAAACCGCTGTAGCTAAATTCAAAGATGGATATTCGGGATTGGTAGGAATAAAAACTAATTTGTGGGCATAATTTAATTCTTCATTAGTTAATCCTCTATCTTCTCTACCGAAAATTAAAGCTACAGGCTTTTCTGCTTCTGCTAATAACCAGGGTAAAGCGGTGTGAGGGGTTTCTAGGGGGAGTTCTCCACTGTATTCCCGTCCCATAGTAGCAACAGCACGGACACAGCCCTGTAAGGCTTGTGGTAATGTGTCTACTATCACCGCAGATTCTAAAATATCTTTACCATGAACTGCCATTTTTAAGGCATCATCTGATGTGCGATCGCATTGAGGATTGACTAATATTAGTTTAGATAAGCCAAAATTTTTCATAACTCTGGACACTGAACCGACATTCAATGGACCGGCTGGTTCTACTAAGACGATAATTACGTTGCTGGTACTGGTTTTTGGATCAATATTTTCTGTCATTGAAGGAATCTTTAAACTACAGTTATGCGTGCATTATGGCTAGATTTAGGTTTTACTCTAATTTCTACATCAATTTCAAAAGCATTGAGAAATCTAAACATTCTTTCTAGAAAAAAACCTGTAAGTCCTGGAATCTTTTAAAAATTCAGACATGACTTCAAATGTTTTTTCAGAGAAGATATTCTTTTGGTTTTGTTCACCTGCCATGATATTTTATAATTTAACTATGGATGTTTTCATGAAGTATTTAAAGAATTAATGACGTTGCTGATTTTAGGGATGAAAATAATGGCGTTGCTGAATCGAGGTATGAAATTCCCAAATTGAATCTTTAAAACTCTTACCTTTGCGTCTTTGCGCCTTTGCGTGAGACTAAAATTCATACCCTTAATCAGCAACGCCAAAATAAGGCGTTGCTGAATTGAGGTATGAAATTGAAAAATCAAAAAAATGAAACTCTTACTCTCTGCGACTGGAGCGCCTCTGCGTGTTCGCGCAGCGTGCCGTAGGCATAATAAAATCATACTCTTAATCAACAACGCCTAAAAAACATACTATTCATAATGCGTCCACATTCGCAAAACTTTGACCGTATTTTCAGATTCAATTACTTCATACACTAAACGATGTTGAATATTAATCCGTCGTGAATATGCACCTTCTAAATCTCCGACTAATTTCTCATACTGTGGGGGATTTTGAAACGGATTGATTTGAATAATATTAAGTAAAATTTGTGCTTTATCTTTTAAATTACTCACAGCCAATTTCTTAGCATCTTTCTGAGCTTGTTTGGTGTAAACTAAATTCCAATTCACCAATCTAATTCTCCATTACATTCTTCTATCGGTGTTGCTAATCCTTCTTTAATTGATTCTCTCATCCCTGGAATAGAAAGAAGATAAAGAGTTTCTTGGATAGATTTCCAGTCTGCTTCAGATAATAAGACTGCGTTGCTATTGTCTCCTGAAATAACAATAGGTTGATGAGATTGATTAACTGAATCAATTAAATTCTGTAGTTGTTGTTGTGCTTGATTTATTGAAATCATACTCTTCTTTTTGAAACTATCTTATTATCATAAATAATAGCAGATAATTTAAAACCATGCCAGAATCAGGATATACGGTTACTGAGCGATCGCCTGGGTGGCGTAGCCATAGTTGAAGTACAGGATTTAAAGATTTACAGGATGTGATAGTTTAATTAATGAAATATAAAATTATCTGCGTTTATCTGCGTTTATCTGCGTTTAATGACCACCTCTTCCACCTGAATTGTGAATAAATAGATGGGTAGGCTAAAATTGTTTACAATAAAAGTCTATTTTTCCTGCATTAAATATTATGGCTAATCCCAAATCTGACAAAGGCTTTGTCTACCAAGAATTTGGTAACGGTAGTTCACCCGCACTGGAACGCGCTGTAGAACGGGGAATCCAAGACTTACCCCCCAATCAGCAAAATGTGCGAATCCAAGCCACTCGCGCGGGAAGAAAGGGGAAAACTGTCACAGTGATTACTGGTTTTCAAACGACACCGGAAACTTTAGCTACTTTATTAAAACAGTTAAAAGCCCAATGCGGTACAGGTGGAACTGTGAAAGATAATGAAATTGAAGTTCAGGGAGACCACAAACAGAAGATTTTAGAGATTTTGGTGAAGTTGGGTTATAAAGCTAAAATCAGCGGTGGTTAAAAGGTGTGGTTTACCAAATTTTTCAGGAATCGTCACCACATTAGGTGATGTTAACTCTAGAAATATAGAACATCAACAGGAGAATAACATGGATATGGATGTAGTCAGAATTATAGCTGCAATTTTTCTCCCACCTTTAGGAGTGTTTTTGCAGGTCGGGTTTGGTAAGGATTTTTGGATTAATTTACTTTTGACAATCTTTGGTTTTTATATTCTGGGTATTGTTCACGCAGTGTGGATAATTGCGAAGAAGTAATGATCTCAGAGAGATAGAGGAAACTGGACTATCTCTCTATTCCTTTCCCTAACTTTCAGCCCTTAAAAAAAAGAAGCAGGATATGAAAATAAAGTATCCCATTAATTTTCACAAAGGTCTAACATTCGCTATCGTTTTAGGACTAATGGTTTTATACCATAATTTTACTATTGGAGCTTGGGTTTATCTTTCCCTTCATGGTACTTATGGTTTTCTTTGGTTACTAAAAGATCGCATATTTCCAGATAAGCAATGGGAGCAAGAAATTCCTACTTCTCAAGGAATTATTACCTTTGTTCTCCTTTGTTTGTACTGGGTAGCACCATTCATTCTCATTAGTAGTGGTACTGTTCCCCCTCTACCTTTAGTAGCTGCTGCTATTTCTTTGAATATTGCGGGAGTGTTTTTACATTTTGCTAGTGATGCTCAAAAATACTATACACTGAAGTACAAAACTGGATTAATTACAGAAGGTTTTTTTGCTAAATGTCGTAATCCTAATTATTTAGGAGAAGTGTTGATTTATCTGGCTTTTGCTATGTTAAGTCAACATTGGCTACCTTTCTTGATTCTGGGGTTATTTATAGCCATGATATTTGTTCCCAATATGCGGAAAAAAGATCAATCTTTATCTCGATATCCTGAGTTTGCGGAATACAAAGAAAATTCTGGTTTGTTTTTTCCTAAGTTGTTTAATTCCAGAAGTTATCGGAACGAATAAACTACAGCATAACGTCAATAAGCTGTTACGCAGCTAAATTTGATAACCATAATTTACTTGAACTTTGTAGTGCGGGCATCTTGCCCGCTAGAATTATACAAACTAAATGCACAACAGCTTAATTTTGCTCACGACTAAACACACAATAAGATAACATTAGGTTTACAAATAGGAAGATTATGAACACTAAAGCTATTATTTTATCGGCAATTTTAGGAATTTCTACACCTGCAATGATTGATATAGCTATTCCTCACCAAGCTATGGCTGTGCAAAAGTTTAACTATCCAAATAATACATTTAGTGATCAAGAGTGGACGGTGACTTTAAAGTTTAGCAATAATTCCTATCAATACTATGGGAAGCATATTCCCAAAAATACTTCTATTAATTTATCTGGTGCTGTTGCTTCTGGTTCTCATGAACGTCAAATTTACACTTGGAATAATAATGGGACAAAATATCAAGTTGTTTGGAAACCAAATGATCCCAATTATATTCGTGTTCAGGTAATTGATAGAGGTAAGATCGTTTTGAATCGTCTACTCCGGGCTATACCCTAAGAGGTTGTTTTAAAAGTGGTATCCCGTAATTTTCATCACATTGTTACCCCCCCTTTCCCCTTGAGGGGGAAACAATAAAAATCCCTAACCCTCCCCTTATAAAGGGAGGGTTAGGGAGGGGTAAAATATTTGATACAGCAATTATGACTTTTCAAACACCCCCCTAAACGGTGAAATCTATATTTTTAACAATTTTTGTAGAGACGTTTTATGGAACATCTCTACATTATTTGCTTATTCCGCCCAAGCGATTAATCTGGGTTCATAAGGGCTAGAGAGATATTGATTTCGAGGTAAGACACGCAAAGATAAACCTTGCAAACCAGAAGTTGTGTAGGTGATATTTGCGGTATAAAGACTGGAATTTTCCGCATCTTGTCCTTGATAATCCATGATCACAGGTACAGCATTGACAATATCACCGTTAGCATCAATAGAGCCTTGATATAGTTCTACTTGCACATCATCATTTTTCAAAGTTGCTAAATCTACCTTAGCTTTTACCGCTACAGTTTGATTAACTTCAATGTCTGATGCTGCGGATACGTCAACATCTTTGATTTTGATGCTAAACCAGTGTTCACCTAATTTTGCTCTCCAGGCGGCTAATTCCTTGGCTGGGCTATAATTATCAACGGTGAGGGTATGATAGCGATCGCTCGCCGGGAAATAAGCTCTCATTGCATATTCTCGCACCATCCGGGCTGTATTAAAGAAAGGACAATTCAAGCGAATCGCATCTTTCATTTTTGCTACCCAAGGACGAGGCAAACCATCACCATCACGATGATCATAGAATAGGGGAATAACTTCCTTTTCTAACAACTCATAGAGGGCGTTAGCTTCTATTTCATCTTGGTAATTAGGATCATCATAGTTTTCACCATGTCCTATTGCCCAACCTGTGCGAACATAGTCTGCTTCATCCCACCAACCATCAAGAACACTGAGATTTGGTAAACCATTCATAGCAGCTTTCATGCCACTTGTTCCCGAAGCTTCACGGGGACGACGGGGAGTATTTAACCAGATATCACAACCTGCTACCATCAAGCGAGCGATGTGAATATCGTAGTTAGGGACAAACACCACCTGTTTTTCTAAATGGTGTTCGTGGATAAAGTGGTTAATATCCCGAATCAATTCTTTACCAGGAATATCTTTAGGATGTGCTTTCCCAGCAATCACAAACTGCACCTTGCGGTGTTTGTTAGCGAGTAAAATCTTTTTAATTCTTTCCAAATCACGCATCCATAGAGTAGCGCGTTTGTAAGTAGCAAAACGACGGGCAAAGCCAACGGTAAAAACGTTAGGATCAAGCACCTCTTGTGCCTGAATAATATCAGAAGTAGAAGCACCGCGATCGCGCAAATGTTTGACTAAATGTTCTCGAACATACAACACCATATCCAAACGGCAGCGCTCGTGATTCCGCCATAACTCCTCATCGGGAATTGCATCCATGCGTTCCCACAATTGGCTATCAGGTGGTGCTGATGACCAATTTGGACCAAGATAGCGATCGTATAGCTCTTGCGTAGATTTACTTACACAACTGCGGGCATGGACACCGTTAGTAATGGCGGCAATTGGCACTTCTTCCACAGGAACTTTCTGCCACAAACCTTGGAACATCTGCCGGGAAACAACACCATGCAATTGTGCCACACCATTAGAGAATGTCGCCATCTTCAGTGCTAAAACTGCCATACTGAAAGGTGCAGACAAATCACCAGTATTTTCTCGTCCCAAACCTAAAAACTGCTCTTTCGGTAAACCAAAGATATCTGCATAGTAACCCAAATAATGCAACATCTTATCAGGAGCAAACAAGTCAATTCCCGCGGGAACTGGAGTGTGGGTAGTGAAGATATTACTAGAAGACACCACCTGTTTAGCTTCTCTGTAATTCAGTCCTTTTTCCTGAATCAGAATGCGAATGCGTTCTAAAGCCGAGAAAGCTGCATGACCTTCATTCATGTGGTAAGCAGTAACTTCATAGCCTAAGGCTTTAAGCATTTGCACCCCACCTATCCCCAGCATAATTTCCTGATGGATACGCATATCTATATCACCACCATACAACTGATCGGTGATATCGTGGTCATAAGCCTTATTCGGCTCAATATTAGTATCAAGCATATACAGAGGTACTGTACCTACCTGAACACGCCACACCCGTGCATATACCTTGCGTCCAGGATAATCTACCGCAATCCGTAATTCTGTACCATCGGGGTTGCGTTCCAAATGCAAAGGCATATTATAGAAATCATTGATGAGGTAGCGTTCCTGCTGCCAACCATCAGCATTAAGATACTGGGCAAAGTAGCCTTGTTGATATAATAAGCCCACACCCACCAGAGGTAATCCTAAATCACTCGCAGATTTCAGGTGATCTCCTGCGAGTACACCCAGACCACCTGAATAGATAGGTAAGCAATCTACTAACCCAAATTCAGCAGAAAAATAGGCGTAACATTCCTTCTGGTGCTGATTTCTTTGTTTTTTATACCAAGTGTATTCCTGCAAATAATCTTCTAACTGCCGCGCTGCTCGGTCTACTTGCGCTAAAAAGCCTTCATCTTCAACAACTTCTAGTAGTCGGCTTTGACTAATAGTTCCCAGCATCAATACTGGATTATGGTGGGTAGATTCCCATAAATCAGGATCTAAACGCCGAAATAGGTCTTTGCTCTCCACATTCCAATCAAAATGGAGATTATAGGCTAGTTTCCGCAGGGGTTCTAGTCTGGATGGTAGTGAAGGAGATACATTAAAAGTACGAATTGGCTGCATAGTTTAGAAAAACTTTAAGTTCAGCTATGGATATTGTTTACTGTTTTTACCTAATATTGCCAACTCTTTATACCGTATTTGTCAACGTTTGATGACTTTGTTAAGAATTGGCAACTATTTAATTTCTAGAGATAAACATGAAACTAAAAGGTGTCATGAGTCTACGGGGTTTCCTGATTTATGGCTAAAGTTTTAGTAAAATTTAATTATCTGCTGTGTATGTAGGCAAAATAGCGATCGCAAAGTGCTAATGCAAACAGGTCACAAAGCACTGCTACCAGTAGATCACTTCACAGTTCTGTCCAAACTTAATTAAAACAAATTAAATTTTATTGATTGAGTAAATCTAAATCCAAGATTCCCAACTTCTTTCACAAGTCAGGGATCTAAATATATTACAGAAAATTGCAGATTAATGAAGTACACGCTCTAAATTCAAAGCCGAACAGCAACCCATTTTTACTGCTGAATTCTGCTGTATTTATTACCTTAATCTTTTTTGATAAAACTTGTTCACCCAATCAAAAATATGTTATGCTTAATAGCAATTGTTCCCAAACAACAATTCTGTAATTGAAAATGTAATTTACTTAGTCTATAAATCATTTGTGTGCAACATGATTAGAGCCGTATACTCTACAAGTTATTTACAAGAAAGCCGCCACAGCAGTCGCGGTAGTGCCTTCTTGTTTGCACCAATGGTGAATTTTAACATCATGGCAGATGTGGGAGACACTCCACCATAGTAGTTTTTATTTAAAAATAATCATCCCAATTGAATAAAAATCAAATTGTGACACAAAAGAAGTGATTCTAGCACTATTAATGCCTACGGAAATTCATTGTTGTGAAAACACAAATATTTAAGACAATTTGTGGAAAAAACATAGCAAAAATTCCTGGTAATTGATCTGCATGAATATTTCTGTATTCGTAGTTGCATTACCAACTGTCTCAACTTTCCCGATACAGTAAAAGTTGATATGTTTACCAAATTAATCTCATCAGTAAGTAATGGGACAGAATTAATTACACAACTGATTTTTCTGTTCCCAGTTAAGAGTTACCTCTCTCAACGAGTGAATTTAATTTTGTCCGACTACTTAGTTTGACAAAATTAACTTCAATCAGGTTATCAGAGAACAAAAAACAGGGTGTGTCATTAATTCTGTCCCATTACTTGCCGAGAGATTAACTGAGACTAACTACTGCTATGCACTGATATTAGCTAGTGAATTTATGCAACCCAGAAAAAGGTGATTAACGTTGCTGATTAATTCAATAGAGGTGCATATAAAAATGAGTCTAAACTTAGATCAAATAACTTATTTAGATATCATCGCGAAACTGTTTAAATCGAAATTTTTTCAGTAATTGAGTACACAATTGACAACTGTAGGCAAACTTATGTATTGCCATAATTGGGAATTTTGTAGATATTTTGGGAGTCCTATGGATGAATTTGCTTGCTTCTAGTATCGAGGAAAATTATTTTTGATCTTCCTGAATTCCTTCTGTCTTAGAAATAATTTATTGATGAGATATGTATCATGATTGAACAAAAATATCCTGCAAAAATTCAAAGATTTCAAGAACTATTAATCACTACTTTATTGGGAGATTTACCAACAATTGCAATGGGACCACAGCTAAGAAGATTGGTATATCAAAATATTTTTGGCAGCATGGGTAATAAAGTTTTTATTCAACATGGAGTGGAAATAACTGGAAGTTCATTTATTGAAATTGGGAATGGAGTGAATATCTTCAAGGGTGTGCGTTTAGATGCCAAAGGACATCAAAACAATAGAATGTATATTAGTAATCAAGTCACAATTGAGCGAAATGTGGACATTGGATGCATGGATAACACATCTATATATATTGATGAAAATACTTATATAGCTCCTGGCGTATGTATTGCTGGTCAGGGAGATATCCGCATTGGTAAGAACTGCATGATAGCTTCTCATTGTGGCATCTATGCCAATAATCATGTTTTTACAGACTTGTTACTACCCATGAAACAGCAGGGTGTGACTCGTGAGGGAATTACTATTAAAGATGACTGTTGGCTAGGACATGGTGTGACTGTATTAGATGGAGTTACCATTGGTGAAGGTAGCATTATTGGTGCAGGTGCAGTAGTCAATAAAGATATTCCCCCTTATTCCATTGCGGTAGGTGTACCAGCAAAAGTTATCAAACATCGTGTTGCCAATATAATAGGTAATAGGTAATAGGTAATAGGTAATAGGTAATAGGTAATAGGTAATAGGTAATAGGTAATAGGTAATAGCCAATAGCTAATAGGTAATAGGTAATAGCCAATAGCTAATAGGT
>NZ_JADEWA010000728.1:0-1466 GCF_015207865.1 Dolichospermum sp. LEGE 00246 | reverse complement strand
AAATAAATATTTGAGCAATCAAGCCTATTATAAAATCAATTTTAAGTCTAAAATTACTAATCCAGACCAACGCATAGCTCAAGAAATTGAACCTATTACCATCAATGCGTTAAGATTTTCAACTACTTTCCTAGAGAAGTCTATGGATATGATTGCTGCTGTAATCATTCTCTGGACTATTTCTTCACAAGTGGCAATTTATCTGATTATTTATACAATTGTAGGTAATTTATTTGCTATTTTTTTAAGTCAAGAATTAGCGAGAATCAACCGAGAGGAGCTATCATTCAAAGCTGACTTTAATTATTGCCTAACTCATGTACGGAATCATGCTGAATCAATTGCTTTTTTCCAAGGAGAAACTGAAGAACTAAATATTATTAAACGCAGATTTGATAATGTATTGAAAAATGCGGAACGGAGGATAAATTGGGAAAAGGGTCAAGATATTTTTAACAGCGCCTATCAGTCGGCAATTAGTTTGTTTTCTATGTTTATTCTTACACCTTTATTTATTCAAGATAAGATCAATTATGGAGAAATTAGCCAAGCCACATTTTGTAGTTTTATGTTTTCTAATGCTTTAGGTGTATTAATAGCTGAATTTGGTAACTCAGGACGATTTTCTAGTTACGTCCAGCGTTTAGCAGAATTTTCAGATGCGTTAGCATCGGTAAGCCAAAAACCTGAGAATATTGGTACTATCAAAGTCATAGAAGAACCGCGTTTAGGGTTTGAGGATGTCACCTTAAAAACACCCAATTATGAACAAGTGATAGTTAAAGACCTATCATTATCTGTTTCACCAGGAGAAGGGTTGTTAATAGTTGGTGCTAGTGGTAGGGGAAAAAGTTCTTTGCTGAGAGCGATCGCCGGTTTGTGGAATGCGGGAAGTGGTAGGTTAGTAAGACCTGCGTTAAAGGAAATTTTGTTTCTTCCCCAACGTCCCTATATAATTTTAGGAACTCTGCGGGAGCAGCTACTCTATCCGCATACAGACCGGAAAATGAGCGATCGCCAACTGGAAGAAATTCTCCATAAAGTTAATTTGCAAAACCTGCTTACCCGCATCAAGAGTTTTGATACAGAAGTTGCTTGGGAAAATATCTTATCATTAGGAGAACAACAACGTTTAGCTTTTGCTAGATTATTAATTTCTCTCCCTAGCTTTACTATTTTAGATGAAGCGACGAGTGCTTTAGATTTAAAAAACGAAGAAAATTTATATTCTCAATTACAAGCTACAAACACAACTTTTATTAGTGTGGGACATCGAGAAAGTTTGTATGCTTATCATCAATGGGTTCTAGAACTTACAGAAAATAATCATTGGCAACTCTTACCAATTGAAGATTATAAACGCGAAAAATCAATTTCTTTGACTACTGCATCAAAATAGTAAATTGAGAAAATTACCGAAAATTACAATCATGCTCACCCAAAAGCAAAAACAATTTATTAATTAT
>NZ_JADEWA010000727.1:0-1471 GCF_015207865.1 Dolichospermum sp. LEGE 00246 | reverse complement strand
TAGATGAAACTGAAAGAAAGAAACTTGAGGATATCGCCCAAGGTTGGGGAATGAGTCTTTCGTCAGCCTTAAAAAGATTAGTTAGAGAGAAATAAAATGTTGAAAAGATTTAATGACCCGCATCATGATCGAGAATATTGGAAGCGGTTAAAACCGCACGGGTAGGCTTTCCCCCGCGCTCTAAAGAGACGCGGCTCCCAGCCTTCCCGCGATCCCCTGGTGGATTTTTACCAGTATCAGCTATAGCAGGTGACAGTTGACAGAGTTAAAGAGATTTTAGTGTAAGACTTTTTAGAATACAAAAATATGGATTCCGCAATTGTTTGACATACGGCATATTGCCGTATATAATTATAGTTTAAAAGTCCATCTAACACTATATTGATATGGATGTTGCACCTATTCCAAAACAGATAGCGAGACTTGAAGCTCGTATGACTCCAGAAACTAAAGCTTTGTTGCAGAAAGCAGCGGATCTGGAAGGACGCACTTTAACTGATTTTGTGATTGCGAGTGTTCAGGCAGAGGCTTTGCGAGTCATTGAACGACACCAAACCCTCAAGCTGAGTATGGGCGATGCTGAAGCTTTTGTGGATGCTTTACTCAATCCTCCCCAGCCGAATGATGCTCTGAAAGCAGCGGCATTAAGATATAAACAAGTAATTACAGTGTAATGGTTCTCAAGATCGAGCTTCTAGATAGTCGTAGGCATATTCGCACTGAATTTTGCTGTGGGAAAGATAGTTTAGATAATTATCTATATAAACAAGCATCTCAGGATCTCAAAAAAAGAGTTGCAACTGTATTTGTTTTGATTGATGAGCCTGATTCCCATGTTTTAGCTTACTACACGCTCTCTGCATATACTGTTGATATTACAGTTCTGGATGAGGCTTTTGCGAAACGATTACCTCGTTATCCATATCTACCAGCTACGCTGTTAGGTCGTCTTGCTGTTGATAATAGACAAAAAGGGCAGGGATTTGGTGAGCTAATGTTGGTGGATGCTCTGAAAAGGACGTTTAATGCCTCTAGACAGGTTGGTTCTCTAGCTGTGATAGCCGAAGCCTTAGATGAGGAGGTTGTAAATTTTTATATCAAGTATGGATTTAAGGAATTTAAGCAAAATTCGATGAAACTTTATATTCCCATGCAATCAGTTGAAGAGCTTGTTCAGGATTAGAACTTAAATACAAGTTGTCAACCACCCATCACTTCCCTTCGGGTAAGTGAGGGCTTGTAAAAGCCTAGTTGACCAGACTCAGTTCTTAACCGAACTACGTTAGAGGTAAGAGTTAAAGACCTACCAGAGGATGCGTAGCTAGTTCCCTGCTCTAGAACTTAAAAGTTAAACAGGCTTAAGGGTTAAACCAGTGCTTTTAAGATAGTTACCGACCTCTAACATTGTCGTTCGCGCCAGCGTGCCGGAGGCATCTAGCTAACATTACCCGCAAGGAGGCTCTTTGGAGCA
>NZ_JADEWA010000110.1:0-13133 GCF_015207865.1 Dolichospermum sp. LEGE 00246 | reverse complement strand
TGTATAAGAGACAGGGGGGCAGGGAGCAGGGGGAAAATATTTTCTACTGACAACTGACAACTGACAACTGACAACTGACAACTGACGAGCAACCAATTACTAATTAACAAAAGTGAAGATATATGACAGAATCACAAACATTTAGAATGCCGCCACCTTTACCAAAAGCAAAAGTACAGCCTCCGGTGGCAAATTTAGAAATGAACGCACCAGCGCCACCAATAATTACTACACCACCACCAATATTTTCCAATTCTAATGGGTTAACGAATGAACCTGTAGGACGTACCTTAGCGCAGCTTGTTCAGGAAGCCTTTGATGAGGGTTACTCTGATATTCACTTGGGAGTGGGTGAAATTCCCCGCTTCCGCAGCCGAGGGGAAATTCTGACAACAAGTTATCCCGAAGTTGATAAACTGACTTTTATGCGTTGGTTGCGGGAGATTCTCTCTGATTCTGAAATTCAAAGGTTTCAAGAACATTTAGAATTTGATGGGGCGACTCAGTACGATTTTGCCCGTGTGCGGATTAATGTGTTTGATTCGCTGCGTGGTTATGCAATGGTACTGCGGTTAATTCCTCTCAAAATTCTATCTATGGAGCAGTTGCGCCTACCACCAGTGTTTAGAGATATTTGTCATCATCACAAGGGTTTAGTTTTGGTGACAGGTCCTACTGGTTCGGGTAAGTCTACGACAATGGCAGCGATGGTTGATTATATCAATCGGGAGATGGCTAAACATATTATTACGATTGAGGACCCGGTGGAATTTGTCCACCAAAGCCGTAAATCTTTGGTTAAACAGCGGGAGGTGGGAATGCACACTCGCAAGTTTGATAATGCTTTGAAAGCAGCTTTGCGGGAAGATCCAGATTTAATTCTGGTGGGGGAAATGCGGGATAAGGAAACGGTGAATACGGCACTAAAGGCTGCACAAACAGGTCACTTGGTGATGGGAACTCTGCACACAAATAGTGCGGTAAAAACTATTGAACGGATTCTCAATTTATATTCGGGTGAAGAACAGGAAGCTATGCGGATAGCGGTTGCGGAATCTTTAGTAGCGGTGATTGCTCAAGGCTTGTGCCGAACTACAGATGGTAAACGGGCGGCTTTCCACGATATTCTCATTAATACTGAGGCTGTTAAGGAATGGGTGAAGGATGGCAAGTATGATGAGATTGCGGAGTTAATGAAACAAGCTGGTTTTGATGGCATGGTGACAATGAATCAGTCATTGCTCGATCTTTACCAAGAAGGTCGGATTACCGAGGAAACGGCACTAGAAATGTCGCCAACTCCTAACGAAATGGCTCAATTCCTCCGAGGTCGTGTTTAATTGGTAATGGGTAATGACCAATGACCAATGACTAATGACTAAGTTGAATGTAAACAAACTTTCTAAACCCCAGTTGTTCAAGGGTATTGCCTTGTTTACGCCTGGGGGGGATTTAATGTATTGTATTGACCCTAATAAGCAAGGACGATGGCATTTAAATTTATGTGCGGCTTTGCAAGAAATTCTTGATTTACCGGAGCCGCCACATTTTTTAGTTCCTTGCTATACTGCAACTATTGATCACTGGTTAAATCCTCGGACTCAACAAGTGCAAATTTTTGCCGAAGCTTATCCGGCGGTGATTAGGCATCAGGCTGTGTTGAATGCGATTTTTGGGACGGGGGATTTGGTGTGGCAATCAGCACCTTGGCAGGATGGTTTGTGCGATCGCTTGGTATTATCAACTTATCGGTCGACATTTCCTCAGCTTTGGCAAGATCATGATTTAATTGTGCGGTTAGATTTGGCTGATTCTCCCTCGCAATACCAGCCACCAGTTGTCAATAGACAACCTGTGCTACAAAATATTCAAGGACCTCCAGGCTTTGTTTTGCGCTTGTTTGTGGCTGGTCATAGTGCGACTACAGAAAAAATTTTACAGAACTTGCACGAATCCTTAGAGCGATCGCTAGGATATCCTTATACTCTCAAAGTTATTGATGTCCTCACAAATCCAGAACAGGCAGAAATAGATCAAGTTTCTGCTACTCCTACTTTAGTTAAGGTTTGGCCCCATCCAATTCGGCGGATGGTTGGTAATTTAGATAACATGGATAAATTATTACAAATGTTAGCAGGACAATAGACAACCAGTGACAAAGAATGTATAAACTCAAAAAAAAGTTATAATTTATAGAATACTCTTGATTAATGTCTTATGCTAACTACATACACCGCAAAATATACCAAAATAAATAGTGGATATATGGGACAATTGATTGAATGGCAAGAAGTCATTACTGAGGGAGAAACACTAGAAATGTGCAGAACTATGTTACAAGATGCACTCAAAGAAATGATTCTTGCCTATCATCAACAAAATAAAGAAATTCCCACAGAAAACTCTTTACTGGAACAAATTCCTGTAGAAGTTTGATTATGTCAGTAAAACGAAAAGATTTAATTAAGTATTTGGAAGAAAATGGATTTTATTTATTGCGGGAAGGTGGCAATCATTCTATTTATACTAAAGCCATAGGAATAGAGATAGCGCGACCTAGTAGTCTGTCAAGAACTAATTGACGGGTAAATAAATTTTTCCTCTTCCTTCTTCCTTCGCGCTCTTTGCGTCCTAATGCCTACGGCACGCTCCGCGAACGTGGTTCATTTCTTCTTTATCCGTCAAAATTTATTTGACAGACTACTAGTAATCGTTATTTACGAAGTTTGATCTTTAATATTAAAAATAAGGAATTTCTGTGATTATGAACCTTACTTGGTTAGATAGTAATAGTTGGTTAATTGAAATTGGTGAACAGCGGATACTAATTGACCCTTGGTTAATTGGTGATTTAACCTTTAATAATTTAGATTGGTTATTTAAAGGTTCTCGTTCTCAGGATCGGTCAATACCAGATAATATAAATTTAATTTTGCTTTCTCAAGGTTTAGAAGATCATGCACACCCACCCACCCTAAAGCAGCTTAACAAAAATATCCCAGTTGTCGCTTCCCCCAATGCTGCCAAAGTTGTCAAACAACTGGGTTATCAACAAATAATTAGCCTCAATCATGGCGAAACCTTTACCTTAAATCAGCAAGTAGAAATCAAAGCTTTTCCTGGTTCTCCCATTGGACCCACCCTATTAGAAAACGGCTATCTGCTTAAAGATTTAGTAAATAATTCCACACTGTATTATGAACCTCATGGCTATCATTCCCCTCAACTCAAAGAAATAGCGCCCATTGACGTAGTAATCACTCCAATCATTGATTTGAGCTTACCCTTACTCGGTCCGATTATTAAAGGAATGAATAGCGCCCTAGAAGTAGCAAAATCCGTAAAACCTCAATTTATCCTCCCTACCGCAGCCGGAGGGGATATTTTGTTTGCAGGAATATTAGTAAAATTCCTGCAAGAAAAGGGAACTGTGGCAGAATTTCGCACATTGCTAGAGAAAAACCATTTAACAACCCAGGTAATTGCCCCTAAACCCGGTGAAAAAGTTATGGTTTAATTGAAACCAATGATAGTTTGAGGATGTTATAATCTGCGATTTAAAGGCTTGATGTAAATATATCTACATCAAGTTTTCTGAATATCTGTGTGATTAACTATGACAAAAATTCATATTTCCCTAGCCTTGAGTATAGCTACCCTAGCCAGTGGTTTCTTGTTAGCCGCTTGCGAAAATCCCAATCCCCCAACTGGAAGTAGTACCACTTCCCCAACCGCTACCACTACAACCAGTGATACTAAAGGATTGAAAATTGGTAGTTTATTACCCACAACAGGTGACTTAGCTTCCATTGGACAACAAATGGTTGGTTCAGTTCCCTTATTAGTAGACACAGTTAACGCTTGTGGAGGTGTTAACGGTGAAAAAGTCACTTTAGTACAAGTAGACGACCAAACAGATCCTAAAGCCGGTGCTGCGGGAATGACCAAATTAGCAACTTTAGATAAGGTAGCTGGTGTAGTCGGTTCTTTTGCTAGTAGCGTTTCCACTGCGGCGGTTTCTGTGGCTGTACCCAATAAAGTCATGCTGATTTCGCCTGGTAGCACCAGCCCCGTATTTACCGACAAAGCTAAAAAAGGTGACTTTAAGGGTTTTTGGGCGCGAACTGCTCCCCCTGATACCTATCAAGCATTAGCTTTAGCTCAACTTGCTAAGAAGAAAGGTTTTAAAAGAGTTTCCACAGTAGTTATTAACAATGACTATGGCGTGGGTTTTGAAAAAGCATTTGTAGATACTTTTGAAAAATTAGGCGGAACAGTAGTTAATAAAGATAAGCCTGTGCGCTATGATCCCAAGTCCCAAACATTTGATACAGAAGCAACTGCGGCTTTTGCTGGGAAACCAGATGCGGTCTTAGGCGTATTATATGCGGAAACAGGGAGTTTATTTCTCAAAGCTGCTTATCAACAAGGTGTCACGAAAGGCGTACAAATTTTACTCACGGACGGCGTAAAATCTGCTACTTTCCCTGACCAAGTTGGCAAAGGTAGTGACGGCAAGTATATTTTATCGGGGGCTATTGGGACAGTTCCTGGTTCTAGTGGTCCAGGTTTGGAAAACTTTAATAAACTTTGGCAAGAGAAAAAAGGCGGTTCTCCCGGAGAATACGCACCTCAAGCTTGGGACGCTGGGGCATTGTTGGTATTAGCCGCCCAAGCTGCTAAGGAAAATACGGGGGCTGGGATTGCTGGTAAAATCAGGGAAGTCTCCGCTGGTCAAGGTACACCAGTTAGTGATGTTTGTGAAGGATTGAAGCTACTTAAAGCAGGAAAACAGATTAATTATCAAGGCGCAAGCGGTGATGTAGATGTTGACGCTAATGGTGATGTCATTGGTACTTATGATGTCTGGACTGTGGGCGATGATGGCAAAATCAAGGTAATTGACAAGGTGAGTCCTAAGTAATTAATTCATAAAAATCCCCGTCAGATTTATAAGTAATTGGACAAAAATATTTACAGTCATTGTGAGGGAAGGGAAGCAATCACAACCCTGGGAATTGCTTCATTTCACTACGTTATATATGGCTAACGCCACGCTGCGCTAACGCAATGACACTGTATAATTAATTCTGTCTCACTACTTATCAGAAGTCGGGGATTTTTGATCAAGCTGCAATATCAGCTTTTTTTGCCAATAAGTATTATTGACACGACATGATTAAAATGCAGTATAGTATGCTTGATATAAGTAAATTACATTAGTCTCTTATTATTCCTCGACTATGGCAGACTATATAGGCATGACACCAACCGTAGTCATAGGACTAGGCGGCACAGGTAAGGAAATATTAATTAAAGTCCGGCGGATGATTGTCGAAGCCTATGGCTCTTTGGATGCTTTACCAATTGTATCGTTTTTGCATATAGATACAGAACAAAATGCTAAAGTCTCTGAGGCGCAAACTGTTCTTAAGCAAAACATTGGTCTTAGCCCCTCTGAACAAGTATGGGCGAAGGTAGAAAACGCTAAAGCTATGCTTAATCAGTTATCTGCTTATAATTATCTAGAAGAGTGGTTTCCCAGTCAGTTAAAGGGTACTGATTCCATTTTGGCAGGTGCGGGGCAAATACGAGCTTTAGGTAAATTTGCCTTTGCGGTGAACTATCAAGCTATCAAAAATAGTTTTACTAATGCCAAAGTACGGATTCTCGGACATGAAAAATTCATGTTAGATCGTTGGGGTTTACAACTTGATAAAGGGATAAATATTTTTATTGTCTGTTCCCTGTCCGGTGGCACTGGATCGGGAATGGTGCTAGATTTGGCTTACAATTTGCGGGATTGGGTTCCGCCTTCAGAAATGCCCCAGTCATCAGCTTATTTAGTGCTTCCAGGGGCTTTTTCCGGGTTGGGCGATCGCGTTATTGCTAATGCCTATTCTGCTCTAATGGAACTAAACCATTATTCTCGCAATGATACTCGATTTGAATGCCAATATAGTAGTAACTCATCGGATCGGATTACCACTCAAAATAGTCAAGATGTACCTTTCAACTTCTGCTATCTTGTTGGTAATAGTAATGATAAAGTCACCCTTCCCAGTCTCAATTCGGTTCTGGAAATGGTAGGACAAAATATATTTTTAGATTTCAGTTCTGGATTTAGTCAATACAAAAAACTTGTCCGGGACAACATTCGTAAACAGTGGGCTAGTCCTGACTCTTTTGGGTATCCTCAAAATTTTATTGCTTTTGGTTTATCCAGTATTCAATTTCCTATTCAACGAGTGGTTCAAGCTTGCGCTTCTCGTTTAGCAGGACAAGTAGTTAGATGGTGGCAAAATCCCACTCCCGCACCAGGATCAATGCGAGATTTGATTCAAACAGAAATCTTGCCAAGTTTGAATCTAGCTGAGTCAGATAGTCAGCATCAACTTCTGGATAGTATCAGCTTGGGGGATAGCATGAAACCCTATGGTAAGGAAGTGGCTGACTGGATTGCTAGTTTACGTAAACGTCGTAATGATTTGAATATTCCCTTTGAAAATTTGCAGCGGTTTATTTCAGTTGAACAGGAAAAATATAGTCCACACTTTAATGATAGTGATAGTGATCCACGTCGCTGGAGTGATTATTTCCAAAAAATGTCGGACAATTTAAATCGCCTGAAAATTCAAAAAAGGCAAGAAATCCGGCACATTGTTTACAGCATGATTGCAGACCGATTTCGTGGTCCCAAATTTGTCCGGCAATTTTTAGAAGGGCTGTTAGAAGTCTTTAATAATTACCGCAGTCAGTTTGATCAAGAACGGCAAAAAAATTGGCTACCCAAAGAACAGTCTGCTGCTAATGCTTTACAAGTTCTCCTCAAACAAATAGATAATAATGCAAAACGATTCAATCCAGTAAATAAAAAGGCAGTGATTGAGCAAGATTTTAATGGAACTATGGAAGCATTAAAGTCAATTTATACTGCTAAAGTTGAAGTTAAATCTCGCTCTTTAGGAGTTTTGTTACTAGATGCTCTCAAGGAAGAAGTTAATAGTTTGATTGTTGATTTGACGGCTTTCGAGCAAAGCCTAGAAACTTTACAAACTCAACTCAATGAGCGAGAAAAGACTTATGTAGGAGAAACAAGTACCTTAACTGTTAATGGGATTTTACTATATAATCCCAAGGATATAGATTTGGTATTTAATCAAATTTTAGAAGGCAAAACAGAAACGGTATATCAGAAAGTATCTCAGGATATATTAGATGATATGGGAATTCCCCTATTTGACCTTTACAAATTTGATCCACTACGGGTTAAAGACTTATTTGGTCGGCTGTTAAACCGCAGCGTAGATGAGTTTGTGGATAAATCCCAATTGCAGATATCAACAGCTAGAAAGTTTTTGGAACAATATCCAACTGTAGAACAACAAGAAGCCCAAATTAAAACTACTTTTGAAAAGAGCGAATCTTTCTTACGATTTAGCCAAGAACAGGTAAATCTTGGTTGGGAAAATAAGGCAGAAAAACGACAAACATTAATTGGGATTCAAGGTGGTACTAAACCATCTGATGCGGCTGTAAATGCCGTTTTACCAATAATTCGCAAATCTAGTACCCTGACTGATAAAGATATTCGGCCATTAAATGATCCCCATCATATTTTCTTTGTCCAAGAGGTAGGGGCTTTTCCACTGCGGTTAATTGAAGGGATGGAAAAGATGCGAGTCATTTATCGGACGGTGAATCAATCTGATAAAAACCCTTTACATACTCACCAAGATCATCGCCAATTTCAGGACATTATGCCCTCCAGTCAAGAAGAGGGACAAATTAAACAAAATCTGCTTTTAGCAAAGGCATTTGGATTAATTGTAGTCCAGGAAAATAAAGTTACGGGATTTGAAGAAATTCGCTTTTTCTACTTAGATAAACAGACAGGATTGCAAAAAGTGCAAGTTTTGGGAGACAACTGGCAAAAAGTAGAAGAAAATCTCCTCAGTGACCAAAATCGAAAAATTCGAGATATTTTGGCAGATGGGCTAAAAGCAATTGGAGAAAGTGCCATAACTAAACCTGAAAAACAGCAATTATATCAAAAGCTGATGAGTTGTTTACAGGAAGTAGAAAATACCCTTGTAGGTGGTAAGGATAACACCGATTATCAAAAAGCAGAAGCAGCAATTGAAAATTACATTAAGCAATATAATTTGATGGTTGCTACTTCATCTGCCAATACCCCAATTACTGTACCTGCCACAACTATATCTAATAAATCCATTCCGATCAATGATGAGAATTTGGAAAAATTTCGTAAGCTAGTGGCTACTTGTTATAAAAGTGGTAATCCGTCAGCGACAGAATTACAGTTGGTGGAGAAATTTCGCCAGAAATATAATATTTCCCAAGATATTGCTGATTTGATGATTACTGAATTTATGCCATCAGTTGCTTCTAATAATGCAGTTGAGGAATATACCTTAATGTATCAAGCTTTTTTGGGAAATGATGGAGAAATAGATTTAGAAGAACAAGTACAGTTATTAGAACTGCAAGAAGAGTTAGGATTAACGAATGAACAAATTTCTCAAATTGAATCAAAAATTCAAGCAGAATTAGCAGCTAAATAAGTAGGTTGGCGTGGAAAATTGTCGTTATGGCAAGGCAAAAGGCAAGAGTGAAGAGGGTTTGGGCGATTTTACGTTTCTTTACACAGTTTGGTTTTATTGTGTTCACCTACTTAATAGTAATTAGTAAATGAGGTATTTGTGACAACAGATTATAACTTTAATAATGTCAAGTGTCCTAAATGTGGACATGATCAGAATGCGGTTAGTGCAAAGAAATGTGAAATTTGCGGACACCAATTGAAAAAGTCTGCAATTCCTCCCATTGTTTTCATAGGTTTGACCGCATTGGTAGCTGTAGGGGGTGGTTATTTTGCTTTCAAAGGTAAACTCACGGGAAAAACTACCCCAGGATTGACTAATACTGCTTCTAATACTACAGTTTCAACAGTACCTATACCAAAGCCAACTGCAACTCAAGAGCCTCCAGCGCAGGAAACTCAACCCAATACTGCGGCTATTAACCCAACTAGCAGTAACTCTGCTAATATTGATACATCATTGCCTAATCCTACTGTTTTAAGTATGGATGGTAGTACAACTATGGTGGGTTTAATCCAGCGTCTGCGGAATGCTTATAGTCAAATAAATGCTAATATTCCCACTACCTATGGTCAACCGAATGGATTTCCCAAAGGTTCAGGTAAGGGACTGGAAGCCTTAATGAAGAATGTAGTGGTAATGGCTGCAACATCTCGACCTTTGAAACCGAAAGAAGCACAAGCGGGGATTCAGGTAATAGCGATCGCTCGTGATGCAGTAGGTGTTGTTGTTGGTATTAATAATCCCTTTAAAGGTAGTTTAACTTTAGACCAATTACGACAAATTTATCAAGGTCAAATCACTAATTGGTCACAAGTGGGTGGATCAGATGCCTCTATTAAAGTTATTAATCGCGCTGCTGGTAGTGGGACTAGAGACTTCTTTCAAGACACAGTTTTGTTAGAAAAACCCTTTGCCCCGGATAGTGCTAATTTTATCACCTTTCCCCAAGACGAAACTACAGGAATAGTCCGCATACTGGGAAATAATGGGATTAGCTACGCTACAGTTTCCCAGCTAGAAAATCAGCAGCTAGTAAGAATAATACCAATTAATGAAGTATCGCCTGTAGACAAAACTGCCATTCAATCTGGTAAATATCCCATTAGTCGGAGTGTTTATTTAGCAATTCGCAAACAGAATAGTCCCGCCGTGAAACAATTTATTGATCTGGCATTATCTTCCCAAGGACAACAAATTATCCAACAATCAGGCTTTATCCCTTTGCAATAAAACAGCAGAATTCAGTAATCAGCAGATGTTTAGCAATCCTAAACACCTGCTTACTTCTATTTTCTAAAAACCAGTAAAGTTATAACCGACTCCTAATAAAATTCCCACATCAGTTTTATCAAAAAATCCAGCGTTGACGGCGGCTGTGGCGGTTAATCTGCTATTTAGAGGTACGTCTATACCACCAGTGACTAGCAAAGCAGCTTCAGTGTTAGATTGATTACCTGTTTTAATAGCCGCACCTAGTCCAATATAAGGAGCTATGGGTAAAGGTTCTGTAAATGGATCTGGTGATTTAAAAGCAAAGTCGTAAGTAATAGGAGTAAGAAATGTTGTATCTGTTCCTAATATTACTGATGGTCTAACTGATAAGGTTTTGGTCAGACCAATTTTACTGATAACAGTGAAATTACCATCACTCAAAGCTGAAAAGCTACCGGATGCACCAACGTTGAGACCAACACCAATATAGCTACTACCACCACGAGTGGCTCTACCTATGCCAATCGGACTTTGTGCTATTTGATTGGATGGTTCTGTTTTTTCGGTAGCTTGTGTAGAACCAGAATTGAGCATAACTGATGAAGTTTCTACTGTTCCTGGTACGGGTGTGATTGTCCGACTGGCTATTTCTTCTGTAGCAACGGTGGATATTGATGTTTGGTTGGTGGGAAGAACAATTGTTCCTGGTTCGACTGTCTGAGCATTTACGGAAAGTCCGCTACCTAAAACTACCAAAGCTGCAAGACTTGGTAAGGCTAAACAAGTTTTACGAAAAATAATATTACTCATGTTCACTCCTAAATAAATTAAGATTGATACCTATCTAGATATCATCTCAAGTTACTAGTATATACTCACCATCTAACACCAAAAATCAAAATTCGGATCTTGATTTTGTTTATACTGCAAACGGTTCATAGTTTAACCAAATATGAAACCCCTCTGGTAAACCTCTCCTTTGCACCTCTCCCTAACCCTCTCCTAAGAGGAGAGGGAAAAGGAATAATATTTAATACTGGAGAGGCTTTGAACTTGTTCTTTGTATGATAAAAAAGTCCAGCTTCTAGCCGTTTTGAGTATAATTAACTAAGCTGCGTAAAAAATTTACATCAAAAGCCAAGAGAATTTTCCTCCTGACTCCTGCTGTACCTTATGAAATATCTAGCAATTGTCTCAAGAGCATTTGATCGTCTAGTTTAGCTTTTAAGCGCCCTTTTTCCACATCACGAATCCAGCTTTGGCTTTTTTCCATCAACTTGGCTAGTTCCCTCTGGGAGAGGTTCATTTTTTTTCGTCCTTCCATAACCTCTTCCCCTAGCAAATTACCTGTTTGTTGATGATTGCTTTTTACTTTAGTGGAGCGACGTTGTTTTTTATCTGATTCTGAACGATTTTCCCAATCGGTCGGGAGTTCAAAAGATAAAATGCGTGCGTTCAGAAGTAAATTCCATTTACCACGTGGTCCGCTATCTGTGAGGCGATTTTCACCACTACCATCATTAATCCAAAATTCTAACGCTTCCTCTGGATCTTCCGGTATATCTACTAATTTTGCCCACAGGGGCTGAATTTCCGGGGGATAGGTAACAGGATCAAATAATGGCTTAAGTCCATAATGATTGAGAACTTCTAAATCATTTTCATAGGCTTTAAGTAGGCGTTTCCGTTCTTCCCTGTGTCTGGAAGCTTGGGTCACTTTTTCCTCACCATAAGCAACGCGCAGCAAGGTAGGAATAGTGATGCGTTGTTCTCTCCCCATTTTTGTTTTAAATAATAACCAAAGCATAAGTCTAACAGCACCTTCGTGTTGTTGCCACAGACTCATAACTGTGGTGAGTAGAGTTTTGGGAAGACTACCATATTGATAAAATGTGGTTCGTTCTTTGCATCCTTGTCTGTTGAAGAAATGTTTAGTCCAAATCCCAGCTTTAATTGTAAATGTCAGTCCCACTAAATATTTACAACCTTGATCATCTTCTTGAAAATGATGTTGGGTATCTGTCAAATTCCATAAATAACTATCTTTAATGGAAAAACTGGGAACTCTACCTTGTTGTGGCCAGTCAATAGAAACCATGAGAGAACAAGTCTGAGAGACGATATTTTTAATTAAACCCAGTTTGGCACTTTTGCTGAGGTCTTTACGTTTTTCTAAGCCCAAATACTGTTCAATTTGTCGTTCATCAATGGTAAATTCTTCTTCCCAAGGTTGATCTAATGCTGTAATTTGAGCGGCGAAAATAAGATGAATACAAGCAGCCCGGATGTCTAAATAATCAATTGCTTGTGAATTATTAGCACGGTTGTTAACTGGAAATAGGTCTTGAAGATGAAAGGAAATTGTCCCTCGTCCTTGATTAACTGAGCGACTGTAATGTAAGTTACCTTCCTCATCTTTTTCCCATTGTAAAGATGTTCGTTGTGCTAGTAAATTACAAGCTTCCCAGATAACTATGGCTGAAGCGAAGGGGTTATTCTTACCATTAGAAAATAAATCGGGACTGGTAACATCTCGTGGTTCAATTTTACATCTTCCTTTTTTGGCGTGTACAGGAATAGGCGCATTTGTGGGACAGGCAATTACACATTGTGGTTGTGAATAATAGCCATCACAATTATTACAAAGGGCAGGATCAACCCAATATTCATCATCTTTGATTTTAATTGCACCCGTAGGACATAGGGGTCGGCAGTTGTCACATCCCACGCAACTGTGGTTAGGAATTATATGCGGCATGGTCCGTCTTCCTACTTTAATCGTTGAGATGTTTGGCTCAAGTCTCCCCTTAATGTGTCCTTTTGATTCATAACTCGCTACCAAATTACCTCTATAACGAGAAGATATGTTTCTCGCCTGATTAATTACTCATAGGGTGAATGAAGCCAGATTTTGTAGCTATTTATATTTTGCAAAGTTGGGCTTCATTGCTTCTTCATTAACTATAATTTTCATAAAGATTTCAATAAGATTGTTCAGTATGAGCTTGGCAGAATTTCTTAATATTTACCTGGATATTTACTGTCATAATGTTTATTTTGGGCTATATAAAATATGTTAAATGTTTTTGAATAACATCTTATAGCTGTAGGTTGGATTGTTCGCGTCAGCGTTACGGAGTAATGGGACAAAACTCAGCAAGGTGGCGAAAATGTTGGGTTTCCTTTGTCAACCCAACCTACGTGATTTAGGATGTGAAGAAAATAGTTCAAAAATAGAGGAAATGATTTTTTTAAGTTTGTATTTACTAATACTGTTAGTAGAATATTTTTATC
>NZ_JADEWA010000726.1:0-1509 GCF_015207865.1 Dolichospermum sp. LEGE 00246 | reverse complement strand
TCCCCAACCTCCCCAACCCCCCCTACTAGCTTTTAAGCAGATGTCTCCGCAGATGATCTAAGGCTGCATTTGCACTCACATAACGAATTAAAGACCGTCCCCGAATTGTTCCGAAGCGATGTTCAAAACTGATTACTTCATTACCAGGACCAGCTAAACCAATATAGACTAAACCCACTGGTTTAGTTTCTGTTCCCCCGGTTGGTCCAGCAATGCCTGTAATACTTAATCCCCAAGTGGTTGAAAGCCGATTTTTAACGCCAATAGCCATTTGTTCAGCTACTGTCGCACTTACCGCCCCAAATTCCTCTAAATCCTCTGGGTTGACTCCTAATAGTCCAACTTTGACAGAATTATCGTAGGCAATTACCCCACCCCAAAAGTAATCAGAACTACCAGAAATTTCCGTTAACATTTGCCCCAGTCCCCCACCAGTGCAAGATTCGGCTACAGATAGGGTTTCTCCCGCAGACTTTAATAAATTACCAACGACAGCAGCAAGGGTGTCATTGTCAATGCCATAATAATCTAAGCCAGCAATTTCTATTAGTTGTTTTTCAATGGGTGCAATTAAAGCTTCTGCGGTTGTTGCGTCTGTGGCTTTAGCAGAGATTCGCAGTCTGACCTCTCCCTTGCCTGCATAGGGGGCTACTGTGGGATTAGTTAAATTAAAGTAGGGGGCTACTTTTTCGGCTAAAGCAGATTCTCCAATTCCCCAAAATCTTAAACTGCGACTATAAATAATTTCCTTTCCCCAACCTTGACTTTTCAGAAAAGGTACTGCGGTTTCTGTCCACATTCGATACATTTCGCTGGGAACACCAGGGAAAGTAAAAATAGTTAATCCTGGACGGGGTTGCCAAATAATACCCGGCGCTGTTCCTGTAGGGTTGGGTAAAATTTCTGCACCTTGGGGAATTAAGGCTTGTTTGCGATTATTAGCGGACATTATTCGTCCCCGTTGGGCAAATTTTTCGGCTATATCTTCGACAATATCGGCTCGTTCTATGAGAGGAACGCCAAAAAAATCAGCGATAGTTTCGCAGGTGAGATCATCGGGTGTGGGTCCTAACCCACCTGTGAAAATGAGAATTTGTACTCTGGAAGCAGCAATTTCTATAACTTCTTTGAGTCGGGCTGGATTATCGCCAACGACGGTTTGATAGTAGTGAGGAATGCCTAACTGTGCTAATTGTTGAGCAAGATATTGGGCATTGCTGTTGAGGATATCTCCTAGCAGCATTTCTGTACCAACGCAAATAATTTCTGCACTCATGGGGGTTAAAAAGGAATTAGGAATAGGAATCTAGGAAGAACTGGTGATATTAAATACTCGCTTGAATTTTGCTTATTTTTGTACATAAGGGAACACCAAAAAATAAATTAACCAATTTTGTGGGATGGGTATCCTGCCCGTCCTTGATGATTAGCGGGCAATTCGTCCCGCACCACAAGAAATTTTTGGGTATTTTTTTAATTGGAAGTCCCTAAATTTAATAAGTATTATAA
>NZ_JADEWA010000725.1:0-1519 GCF_015207865.1 Dolichospermum sp. LEGE 00246 | reverse complement strand
ACCTATCAAACAGGTCGAAAAGTGGCTCTTGATTTCAAATCAAACATGAAGATTGTTTTTGATGAATTCTTGCCGCAATGGAATTACACCGCTAAACCAGAATTACAGGTTATTTAATCCACGATCCTTAGTAAAATTAGCATCTACTAAAACCAGCGCCATGAAAATTGTCACCAAAAATCTTTTACAACCAATATTTTCTCTAACTTTCCTTGTAGGACTCTCCGCACTGATATCATCATGTCAACCGTCCCAACCAAATGAGACAACAGCAGCTATTAAAATTGATGGTTCAGACACTGTTTACCCTATTACCCAAGAAGTCAGCAATGATTATAACTTCCAGAAAAATAATGGTAAATCACCTTCAGTAAAAGCAATTGAACTTAATTCTTCCGGTACTAGTAGCGGGTTTAAAAAGTTTTGTTTGGGAGAGACAGATATTAACAATGCTTCTCGACCAATTCATACTCACGAAATAAAGAAATGTACTCAAAATAACGTGACATTCCTTGAATTACCCATTGGTTTTGATGCAATAACAATAGTAGTTAACTCTGAAAATAATTGGGCGCAGGATATAACTTTGGCAGAACTCAAAAAAATCTGGGAACCATCAGCCGAAGGTAAAATTACTACATGGAATCAGATTCGTTCCACTTGGCCGAATAAACCCTTGAGCCTTTTTGGTCCTGATAAAGATTCAGGCACTTTTGACTATTTTACAGAAATTGCCGTAGGACAAGAAGGGGCTATTCGTAAGGACTATAAAGCTGATAAAAATTACAAAATCATAGAGAGCAAAGTTAGCAGTGATATCAACGCCTTAGCTTTCATTCCCTACAGCTATTACAACTCTAGCAAAGATACATTGAAAGCCCTATCTGTAGATAGCGGTACTGGTGCAGTGATGCCTTCGCGGACAAGTGTGAAATGGGGAAAATACCGACCACTTTCTCGTCCACTGTTTATATATGTCAGCTATAAATCTCTTCGGCAAAAACCAGATATGAGAGAATTTTTAGAATTATACATGGATAAAGCACCTGAGTTTGTCAGTGCTATTGGGGATGTACCCTTAACAGATCACGCTTACAAATTAAATAAGATCCATTTTAACAAAGGTAAAGTCGGCACTGTTTTTGAGGGTAAATCTCAATTTAATTTAAGTCTAGAACAGGTCTTGCAAAAACAAGCTAAGTTCTAAGGAATTTGACCCTCTCTGCGTCTTTAAATGCGAAGTTCCCAACACTACCGCGTTCCTCTTGTGGCTTCAACTCCTACAGCATTAATTTAGGGATACCCGCCCCTATTTTTCGCCAGATAAAATTAAAAAAGATAGATTTGTTACTGTCAGATGATAGAATAGAACATCAATATTTGTATTCCGTATAAGTAATTGGACAAAAATATTTACAGTCATTGCGAGGGAAGGGAAGCAATCACAACCCTTGGAATTGCTTCATTTCACTTCGTTCCATATGGCTAACGCCACGCTGCGCTAACGCCATGACATTGT
>NZ_JADEWA010000109.1:0-13183 GCF_015207865.1 Dolichospermum sp. LEGE 00246 | reverse complement strand
ATACAAAGCAGAAAACGAAGGGAAGATTTATCAAGAAGTTGATAGATTCTTTCCTTCGTCGAAAACTTGTCATGTATGCCTTAATCAAGTGGGTAGTTTGCCACTTGATATAAGATTCTGGACTTGTGAAAAGTGCCAGACTAGACATGATAGAGATATTAATGCAGCAATAAACCTCAAAGATGAGGGACTACGAATTTTGACCTCTGGAACGGGGGATAAAGCGATGAAGTGTGGTCTTGGGGGTTTCCCCCATGAACAACTTCATCAAGAAGCCTGTCGCCCAGAAATAAGTCGCAGTAATAGAGGACGCAAGAAGTCTACTACTGTGCTTTCTATTGGACAGGAAGCCGACACTGTACCGTCAGGTCAGTGTGGGTAGTTCACAAAATAAATACTAAATTATGCGTAGCACCTGTCACCTGTTATATATTTTCTTTTTGTACATCGGCTTGTGTGTACACCGTACACCTTTTACAAAAAATCCAAGTTCACCACCAAACTCAACATATTTGTGTTACCCTAGTATAGTTGTCTAAAATCCGCACATCTGGGAATTCGGGTGTTTCTTAAATTGAGAAATACACCTAGATGGAGGTTTAACCCGAATAGGAGTAACAAAATATGCCAGTAGTTTCCTTGGCTCAAATGATGGAGTCAGGCGTTCACTTTGGTCATCAGACCAGACGTTGGAACCCCAAAATGGCTCCTTATATCTACACCTCTCGAAATGGTGTACATATCATTGACTTGGTACAAACAGCCCAGTTGATGGATAACGCGTATAATTATATGCGAACCCAGTCAGAGCAAGGTAAAAAATTCCTGTTTGTTGGCACTAAGCGCCAAGCAGCCGGAATTATTGCCCAAGAAGCACTCCGTTGCGGTTCTCACTACATTAATCAACGTTGGTTGGGTGGAATGCTTACCAACTGGGCAACCATTAAAACCAGAGCCGAGCGTCTCAAAGATTTAGAACGGAGAGAAGAAAGCGGCGCACTGGATTTATTACCCAAGAAAGAAGCCTCCATGCTGCGTCGGGAAATGACGAAGCTACAAAAATATTTGGGCGGCATTAAAAATATGCGGAAAGTTCCCGATATCGTGGTTATTGTTGACCAGAAGCGGGAATATAACGCAGTTCAAGAATGCGAAAAATTGGGGATTCCGATTGTGTCCATGTTGGATACCAACTGTGACCCAGACGTTGTAGATATTCCGATCCCAGCCAACGATGACGCAATTAGATCCATTAAACTAATTATCGGTAAATTAGCAGATGCTATCTATGAAGGTCGTCATGGTCAGCTAGAAGCGGAAGAAGACTACGATGATTATGCTGACGAAGACTACGAATATGATGAAAGTGATAGCACTGAGTCAGAAGACGAAGCATAAGCATCTGTGATCGGGATTAAGGCGTACCAAAGAATAAATTAGCCAATTTTTTAGTAGTCTGGCAAATAAGTAGGGGTTTGGCAGTGATCATAGGTGTCAACTTAACGCAAAATATCTATCCCGCAAAGAACTCAACTCGTCTCATTCCCAGTCTCTGACTGGGAATAAATTCTAGAAGGCTCTGCCTTCAATGATATTAGAGGCAGAGCCTCATCAACTGCATTCCTAGTCAGAGACTAGGAACGAGATGCGGTAGGGATTTGAGCTTAAGTTGACACCTATGGGCTTTTGCTTTACCCCTAAATCTATACTAAAGATTGGGGTAAGTAGTGAGACAGAATTAATTACACAATGTCATTGCGTAAGCGTTGCGTGGCGTTAGCCATATGGAACGAAGTGAAATGAAGCACTCGCCAGGGTTGTGATTGCTTCCCTTCCCTTGCAATGACTGTAAATATTTTTGTCCAATTACTTATTTTTTTGATTGGAAGTCTCTTAAATGATTTTCAAATGAGTCCTGATCGTCTGATAATCTTGAATAATATTTGTATCTGTCAAGTTAAGAATTGAGGCAATATGGCGGAAATATCTGCAAAACTCGTCCAAGAGCTACGCCAAAAAACCGGTGCTGGCATGATGGACTGCAAAAAGGCACTGAAGGAAAATGAAGGTGATGTCGAGGCGGCTACAACTTGGCTACGGCAAAAAGGTATTGCTAAAGCTGATAAAGGAAGCGCTCGCATTGCCGCAGAAGGTCTAGTAGACACCTACATTCGACCTGATGGACAAGTCGGTGTACTAATAGAGGTAAACTGTCAAACAGACTTTGTTGCCCGCAATGAAGCTTTCAAAGCCTTAGTTAAGAACCTGGCAAAACAAGCTGCAAATGCTGATACCCTTGAGTCTTTATTGGCTCAACCCTATACTGAAAAGTCCAGCGTTACTGTTGATGAATTCATCAAAGAAACAATTGCAACTCTTGGTGAAAATATTCAAGTCCGGCGCTTTGTGAATTTCTCTCTTACCACTGACAAACCAGGAATAGTAGATAGCTATATTCATACTGGTGGTCGTGTTGGTGTACTATTAGAATTAAATTCTCAAACCGATGCAGCTTCTACCAAGGAAGAGTTCCAAAACTTGGCACGAAACGCAGCAATGCAAGTTGCCGCTTGTCCTAACGTTGAGTACGTTAGCATAGACCAAATTCCTGCCGAAGTTGTCACGAAAGAAAAGAGCATCGAAATGGGTAAGGACGACTTGGGTAATAAGCCAGAGAACATCAAAGAAAAGATTGTTCAAGGTAGAATTGAAAAGCGTCTTAAAGAAATGACTTTACTAGATCAACCTTTTATCCGTGATCAAAGTATTTCGGTAGAAGACTTGGTGAAGCAAGTAGAAAAAATAGTTGGTGAGGGAATTCAAGTCAGTCGCTTTGTGCGTTATGTACTCGGTGAAGGTATTGAAAGGAAAGAAATGAGCTTTGCTGATGAAGTTGCTGCCCAAATTGGTGCTAAGTAATTTTGTTCTTAGAGACTTCTAAATAAAAAAATGTCCCAAAATGTCTTGTGGTGCAAGCATCTTGACTGCTAATAATACAAGGACGGGCAGGATGCCCATCCCACAAGATTGGATACCGTTCGCGGAGGTTTATTAGTGCTGATTGGTGTCAACTTAAGGTAACAAATAACACGCTGTCCTGTTCTTTATATGATGATTATTTATTCAAAATTCTGTATATTTGTACTATACAAAGCAATTAACAACTAACCAGCTTAAACTTATGGCGAGAGCAATTGAACGGATAGAAAAAGATATTACTGACTTAAAAGAGGCGATTAGTGCGATCGCTCAAGAACTCAATTTAGCTTATACTAGATATATAAATCTCCTCGGATCAGCCTTACAAAAGCAACTGATTTTAGCTAGTTATTACCTCTGTACCCAGGGATATCCTGATGAATTTCTGAACTTATCACTAAATCAGCGGCAAAAATTACAACAAGGCATTCGTAAATTCAGTCAACAAGCTGCTAAAGAATTAATTAATTATATTCAACCCCCAAAAGTTACCCAGACGGAAGCAGTTGTAGAAACTGAAGAAAAAGAGAAAATTGAAGAAGAAAATGAAGAGAACGAAGAAAACGAACCACAACCTAAAGCCTTAGATCATTCTAACCCCGTAGAACTAGTTGAATGGCAACAAGATTTAGAAGAAGCAATTCAAGAAACTTTGAAAAAAGTCTCACAAGCAGTTAATATCTTAATCCAGAAAACCGGAGTCCTACCCAAAAAACTACCAGAACCGATTTTAGCCGCTGCCACCGCTGCTGCTGCTTCCTCAGAGGGTTCTAGTAATATGATACCTAGCCCTCCCAATCTATTAAACTTAGTGATAGAAATTAGTGATGAGGAAGATTCCGAAGATTCTAGCCTGACTCAGATTATGGCTATTCACTTACGACTAGGAGAAATAGAATTTGCTGAAGCGACACTATTGGCAGAACGCAAAGGAATTCGTAATATTTTAATGCAATTGAATAAACTAGGACGAGAATATCAAAAAAGGCAAAGAGAACTTAAAATTGCTGAAGCCGAAGCCGCTTGGCGTGCCAGTTGGTTTGAGGATTAAGTAAGTGGGTAGGGGAATTAAAAATGCAAAATTAAAGATTCATAACTATATAGTTTATTGAAAAATCTATCTCTCAAAACTCTATACTCTCTTAACAACTGACAACTGACAACTGACTAATGACTAATGAAACACCCGATTGGATAAGATTAAATAAAGCCTTAGCGTTTGAGGCAGAAAAAGGCTTTATAGATTTAATAGGTAAGCAGTATCGCTTTAGTGAATTTCTGTGTTTGACTTTTGGTAATTTCCCAACTGCCTTACCACCAAAAGAAAGACCCCGCTGGCATCAAGTAGGAATGGAATTTGCCAACTATCCAAATTTAACATTACCAGAAAGACAACACTTAGTAGCAGAAATTAGAAGATATCTAAATCAACTTCAACAAGAACTAGAAACAGAAGAAACCAAAATAAATTACGAAGCTAAAAACCAACATCCCACCACGCCAATTGTTGCCGAAATTAGTAAAAAATTAGCACCAACACTGGATAAAAAACTTAGAGATTTACCAGAAATTGGCATTAAAAAATCTGATAGTTTAGCGCGGTTGGATTTACGTACCGTTCGGGATTTACTGTTTTATTATCCTCGTGATCATATTGATTATGCCCGTCAGGTGAATATTAGTGAATTAGAAGGGGGGGAAACAGTAACTATCATAGCGACCGTCAAAAGATTTAATTTTTTCACCAGTCCTAAAAATAAGAAGTTATCAATTTTAGAATTAATTTTAAAAGACAATACCGGACAAATTAAAGTTACCCGTTTTTACGCAGGTGCGCGTTTTAGTGGTCGTGGTTGGCAAGAAAGTTTAAAACGCAACTATCCTGTAGGTAGTATGTTGGCAGCTTGTGGATTAGTCAAAGGTGGTAAATATGGTTTAACTTTGGATAATCCAGAATTAGAAGTTTTGGCAAATCCAGGGGATACCATTGATTCTTTAACTATTGGGCGAGTTGTCCCTATTTATGCCTTGACTGAAGGAGTAATGGCTAATACAGTCAGACAGGCTGTAATGACGGCTTTAACAGCAGCCGTAAATTTAAAAGATCCTTTGCCTAAAGGTTTACGAGAAAAATATGCTTTGATGGAATTGAAAGAGGCAATTCCTAATATTCATTTTCCCAAAGATAGTGACTCTTTAAAAATTGCCCGTCGTCGGTTAGTATTTGATGAATTTTTCTATTTACAACTTGGCTTACTGCAACGGCAAAAAAAAGCGCGAGAAATTCAAACCAGTGCCATACTGACACCCACAGGTAAATTATTAGAACAATTTGACGAAATTCTCCCTTTTCAATTAACTGGCGCACAACAGAGAGTTGTGAATGAAATTCTCACCGATTTACAAAAACCTGTAGCTATGAATCGCTTAGTCCAAGGTGATGTTGGTTCAGGGAAAACTGTTGTTGCTGTTATTGCTATTTTAGCAGCAATTCAATCAGGTTATCAAGCAGCGTTAATGGCTCCTACGGAAGTATTAGCAGAACAACATTATCGTAAATTAGTAAGTTGGTTTAATCTCCTCCATTTACCAGTTGAATTATTAACAGGTTCGACAAAAGTAGCTAAAAGAAGAGAAATTCATTCCCAGTTAGAAACAGGTGAATTACCTTTATTGGTAGGAACACACGCCTTGATTCAAGATAAAGTCAATTTTCAACGTTTGGGTTTAGTTGTCATAGATGAACAGCATCGGTTTGGTGTACAACAAAGGGCAAAGTTACAGCAAAAAGGCGAACAACCTCATGTTTTAACGATGACGGCTACACCCATTCCCCGCACTTTAGCATTAACTGTACATGGGGATTTAGATGTTAGTCAAATTGACGAATTACCACCAGGAAGACAACAAATTCAAACGACGATGTTAAGTGGACAACAGCGTCCCCAAGCTTATGATTTAATCCGCCGAGAAGTTGCCCAAGGTAGACAAGTTTATATAGTTTTACCTTTGGTGGAAGAATCAGAAAAATTAGATTTGCGTTCGGCTGTAGATGAACATCAGAAGTTACAAGAAAGTGTGTTTCCTGATTTTCAAGTTGGGTTATTGCATGGACGCATGACTTCAGCCGAAAAAGAAGAAGCAATTAATAAATTTCGTGATAATGAAACTCAAATCATTGTTTCTACAACTGTGATTGAGGTGGGTGTGGATGTGCCTAATGCAACTGTAATGTTGATTGAACACGCGGAAAGATTCGGTTTATCACAATTGCACCAATTACGGGGACGAGTAGGACGGGGTGCAGCACAATCTTATTGTTTGCTAATGAGTAGTACCAGAAGTCCCGATGCTCAACAACGTTTGAAGGTGTTGGAACAGTCCCAAGATGGGTTTTTTATCTCAGAAATGGATATGCGGTTTCGCGGTCCTGGGGAGGTGATGGGAACTCGTCAATCTGGTGTAGCAGATTTTACTTTAGCGAGTTTGGTGGAAGATGAGGACATTTTGCTGTTAGCGCGACAAGCAGCAGAAAAAGTGATTGATATGGATGCAAGTTTAGCGCGTTGGCCATTAATGCAGGATGAGTTAAGGTATAGGTATGAGCGGTTAATGGGTGGCGCGATTTTGACGTAATTGTCTTAGAGGATGTTTTATAAATCCTTGATCATTATTTTCCTATTGATTAATACAGTAAGTAATTGGACAAAAATATTTACAGTCATTGCGAGGGAAGGGAAGCAATCACAACCCTGGCGATTGCTTCATTTCACTTCGTTTCATTCCCAATGACATTGTGTAATTAATTCTGTCTCACTACTTATTAATTATATTTGGGGAATGTCAACTTGTGTCCTTTCGGCTATTTTATAAGCTAATTTTTGAAAATCTTCATGAACATTTCTCACTACCTTAGTATGAGCGCCAATAGCACCATCAGCAGGTTTTAAGTAAAACATCGGTTTATGAGCTTCTTGAGCCATTGGCATCAAACTTTGGTAGTTTTTAAGTAAGGCTAAACAATTGGGATCATTTTCGATAGAAATTATATTTTCACCAGGCTGATCTAAAACATCTTCTCTATAAACTGTGGGGATACGAGCAATCCAACGTTCATAAGCTTTAACTGGACGATCTAATCTAACTGAGTGCTGCAAAACAATATAACCAACAGGTTGCATTATTCCTTGGGGAAGTTGTAAATCCTTTGCTAAACTTTTTTTACCTGAAGAATTTGTTTTGGATAACCTTTCTTGCCACTCTGCACGCCAAGTTCTTAATGTGGGACCAAGGTTACGCAAGCCTTGGAGAGAAAATAAATCTGGTGCAAGGGGAACAACAACATAGTCAGCAGCAATTAAGGCTGCACGATTTATTGCTCCTAAATTGGGTCCCAAATCCATCAATATTACATTTGCTTGGTGTTTAACGGCTGTTTGTTGGAGAATCCTCCAGAAAGCAGAAATTACGCGGAAAGCCCTTTCTTGCCCACCTCCACCAAGACAATTAGTCCACTGTGCTGAAAGCTCATCTTCAAAACCAGAAAGAGCTAAATCTCCAACTAAAAGAGCTAAGTTTTCAGATTCTGGGATATATTCTAAATGTGGATTATCAATATCACCAATACCTTTTAATAATGGTTGTACGCAATCAAAGACAGTTGTTGGTTCACTATTTCCTAACCAAATTTGTTCCAAGCGTTCCTCATCTAAAAAAGCAGTAGTAAGGTTAGCTTGGGGGTCTAGATCAGCAGCAACTACTCGCAATCCTAAGTCTTGATACATCCAGGCCAAGTGATAGACTAAGGAAGTTTTACCAACTCCTCCCTTGTTATTAAAGAAAGCAATAATCTTTGCATTCATGATTTTTTCTTCAGTGTTACCAAAACATGGGCATCTTCCACAGTAAATTCCAGAGGGGGATTACCATTTTTTAGAAGTTGCTGACGAGCAAGTTCAATTCCTAAACCAAATCTCTGCACATAACCAAGATTTTTCATTGCTTCAGCCAGGTGAGGATTGCGATAGTCAGTTATCCCTGGTTGACCAAAATTTTGCCGATTTACCTGACCAAAAGGTCCACCAGGATTTTGAATTTCGATGCGATCATTAAACCAGGTAATTCTGACTGGTGCATTTGTCCCTTCATAGGTACGGTGCATCACTGCATTTCTTCCTAATTGTTGTAAGGCAACTATGGGATAATCAGGTTGTTGTAACTCAATTGGTTGGGCTGTAATATCAGTAGCAACAGATATATTAACTTGAAAAATTTCGTCGAGCATCCGCAACAAATCTGGAAGCGCACCACCAATTTCTTTTTGATCTTTAATTGGATCAGTTAACTCAGTACCACCAATACGAAGAAATTGAATATAGGCACAGGGAACGAATTGTCTAGGGTCATTACCAATAACTAATACACCCAAAATAGTTGGTTTAGATAACGCATCAATTGTGGCAAACCGCATTGATTTGAGTTGTTGTTCAACTGAACGTTGATTTTCTTGCAAAACATCATTTGCTAAAGATGAGGGTAAATAAACTCGACGAAAAATTTCTAAATCGAGATCATTTAAACTTGCTGATGTTAAAGGTCTTAAATCAAAAGGTAAATCTTTGGAACGTCTTTTTTCAGCTAAACGACGTTCTTCTTCTGCTGTTGCAGTAGCTCTGCGGGGGCCTACTCTAATCCAAACTCGTCCCTTAAAACGTACAGGAGGAGCATCCGATGGTTCGACAATTACAACTGCCAGTTCACATCCGCCAATATTGCGTTTTTGGACAATCGTTGATGGAAAAGGTAAAATGTTGCCATCATCCCGCATACCTGAAACTGTCAGCAGAAGTTTATCATCTATGGTCAGGTTCGCACAAGTTCCATTATCATTAACCCCAATAAATAAAACTCCTGATTTTTGATGATTGGGTAAATCGTTAGCAAATGCACAAATTGCTTCACAAAGTTTACCTCTATCGGATATTGAAGCCTTACGTTCCACTCCATCTGATTCCATATTATTTAGGAGAATTTCTAACTCCTGATCATTCATTGAGTTTCTCCTTATTCATAACTCGTTACTTTTTGATTGTGCATTAATATTCTAGCCTCACGTCTTATTTTTTTCTTTTTTTGGGTCTTTGCATGAGAAAAAATCACCCCACCGCTGGATATTGTGCCAATACCTGCTGTAAATATTGACCAGTATAAGAACGGGGATTTTTCGCCACTTCTTCTGGCGTTCCCGCAGCAATCAGTTCTCCGCCTTTATCTCCTCCTTCTGGTCCTAAATCTATGACCCAATCAGAACAACGAATTACATCTAAATTATGTTCAATGACCAAAATGGAATTGCCTTTATCTACTAATCTTTGGAGAACGTCTAACAATTTGTGAACATCATAAAAAGATAAACCTGTGGTTGGTTCATCTATTAAATAAAGTGTTTTTCCTGTGGCACGTCGAGATAATTCTGTGGCTAATTTCACCCGTTGGGCTTCGCCACCGGATAAGGTTGTGGCTGGTTGTCCTAATTGCACATAACCTAAACCAACATCAAATAATGTTTGTAATCTCGTTACGGCTTTGGGAATGTTTTGACAAAAATCTAATGCTTCTTCAACTGTCATATTCAAAACATCAGAAATTGATTTATCTTTATATTTAACTTGGAGCGTTTCCCGGTTATATCTCGCACCTTTGCAAATTTCACATTGGACATAAACATCAGGGAGAAAGTTCATTTCGATGACATTTACACCTTGTCCACTACAAGCTTCGCAACGGCCACCTTTGACATTAAAAGAAAATTGTCCAGGTTTGTAACCTCTGGTTTTGGCTTCTACGGTTTGGGAAAAGACATCACGAATAATATCGAAAACTCCAGTGTAGGTTGCGGGGTTGGAACGGGGAGTTCTACCTATGGGTGATTGGTCAATGACAATGGCTTTATCAACGCAGTTTAAACCTTTAATTTCATCTATATCTTTGGGTGCGGGAGCTTTTTTGAGAAGATGATGTTGTAGGGATGGATAAAGTAATTCGTTAATTAAGGTAGATTTTCCTGAACCAGAAACACCTGTAACCGAAACAAGTTTTCCTAAGGGAATTTCTACATCTATATTTTGTAAGTTGTTGCGATGGGCATTTCTAATAGTTAAGGCGCGACCATTTCCTTCTCTTCTTTTAGCTGGGGTAGTGATGACTCTTCTTCCTGATAGGTAAGCACCAGTTAAAGACTCTTCAGCATTGAGTAAATTCTCTAAACTGCCTTCGGAAATAATATTTCCACCATGAATTCCGGCACCTGGACCAATATCAACTATATAGTTAGCAGCGCGGATAGTTTCTTCGTCATGTTCGACGACGATTAAGGTATTTCCTAAGTCGCGTAATTTGGTTAATGTTTTGAGTAATCTGCCGTTATCTCGTTGATGTAGTCCAATGCTGGGTTCATCTAAAACGTAAAGAACTCCTGTTAGTCCTGAACCAATTTGTGTGGCTAACCGAATGCGTTGGGCTTCTCCACCTGATAATGTCATGGCGGGACGATCTAAGGTGAGGTAATCTAAGCCCACATCTAATAAAAATTGTAATCTGGCTTTAACTTCTCTGAGAACTAATTCGGCTATTTGGGTTTGGCGATCGCTCAATTTTAATTTTTCTATTCTTTCCCGACATTCCCGAATGGAAACACTGGTAAAATCTAAAATCCCATATTGTCCTAACTTTACGGATAAGGCTTCGGGTTTTAATCTTTTCCCACCACAAACTTCGCAGGGTTGGTCAATTAAATATTCTTCCAATTTCTGTTTGACTAATTCTGTTCCCCCTTCATACTGTCTTTGTAAAATGGGAATTACACCTTTGAAACTCTGCTTTTTCTCTTCTGTAGTTTTCTTGTTTTCTTCCCCATACAAGACAACTTTTTGCTGTTCCGGTGTCAACTTCCCCCATTGAGTTTGTAATTCAAAGCCATAATTCAAGCCGACAGCATACAGCAATTCTAAATAATAGGAGTTTTCCTTTTCTGACCAGGGAGCGATCGCTGCATACATAGGCGAATCTGGGTTAGGTACAACCAATTCCGGGGAAAATCTTCTTAAAGTCCCAATCCCGTGACAATGGGGACAAGCACCATAAGGGGAGTTAAAAGAAAACAACCGGGGCGATAATTCTTCCATTACCGCACCATGTTCGGGACAAGCAAAGTTTTCCGAAAACACCATTTCTTCTTCTTTGTCCGTTGTCAGTTGTCCATTGTCAGTTGTTTCTTCATTACCACTCACCACTGGCTGACTAATGACAACTGTAGCAATTCCGTTAGATTGCTTAAGACAAGTTGCTAGGGAATCTACCAAACGCTCTTGAATACCATCTTTCTTAACTAATCTGTCAATAACCAGTTCTATAGTATGTGTGTTATTTTTATCTAACTCAATGGAATCCGATAGCTCTCGCACCTCTCCATTTACCCGAATGCGGACAAATCCTTGGGCGGCTAAACCAGAAATTAATTTACGGTGAGTTCCCTTTTTCCCGCGGACTACAGGGGCTAGAATTTGGAAGCGGGTACGGTCGGGAAGTTCCATGATGCGATCGCACATCTGGTCAATGGTCTGAGGGGCAATAGAGCGATCGCACATTGGACAATGGGGTTCACCTGCGCGACCGTATAACAACCGCAAATAATCATAAATTTCCGTCACCGTCCCCACCGTCGAACGGGGATTATGGGAAGTTGATTTTTGGTCAATGGAAATTGCCGGACTTAAACCTTCGATGGCTTCCACATCTGGTTTATCCAACTGTCCCAAAAATTGCCGAGCATAGGCACTGAGGGATTCTACGTAACGGCGTTGACCTTCGGCAAAAATGGTATCAAACGCCAAAGAAGACTTACCCGAACCGGAAACGCCAGTAAAGACAATTAAGCGATCGCGGGGTAATTCCAAATCAATATTTTTCAGATTATGCTGCCTAGCACCTCGAATACGGATAGTATTTTGGCTATTGTGAGCGTTTGGAAGCACATCGTTTAAAGAAGCAGCTAGATTTTCTGACATATTGACAGGCTAAGGAAAGATTACACAGTGAAACAATCCTTAATAATACTATCTTTACTCAGGTTATAGTAAAGTATCAATCATCTTAATTTTCTAACCAGGATATCACTTTATATTTTCTTGATTTAGTAGATAATTAGAAAAAATCTTGCTGAGGATAGGGTTATGGTTTCACAAATCGCCGCACCAGCCCAGCTAGAGGTCATTTACCCAGATTGTGACGGACGACTGGTGGCAAATAACACAATTCAGTTTCCTATTCTTGTAGAAATTCAGCAAAACTGAGATTATCTGTTTGCTAATGCTCCAAATATATTTGTAGATGAAGATTTATTTTGGTATCCCGTCGAGGGCAAAAATACATTAGTAGAGGAAGTACAAGCAATAATTTAAGAATATAATTATGACAGAAACAAACTATTTGCAACAAAATAATATTAATTCAGAATATGAGGAAGATATAGATATTGAAGAGGAAGAGGAAGAAGAAGAACCAACTCTTTCTCAAGGATTTGATCCGACTTGCATTAGTATGGGAACTAATATCATGACCGTACAGCAAATTCTGGACAGATTAAATAATCATCGAATGATCACACCTGAATTTCAACGAAAAGAAGGTATTTGGACTAGAACTGCAAAAAGTCGGTTAATTGAATCTCTTTTATTGCAAATTCCTTTACCTGCTTTTTATATTGATGCAACTAATGATGATCAATGGTTAGTCATAGATGGAATCCAAAGAATAACAACATTTAAGGAATTTGTCACTGATCAAAGTTTTAATCTGAATGGATTAGATTTTTTCACTGATTTACATGGTAAAAAATATCAGGAACTTACACCTCGGTGGAAAAGAAGAATTAAAGAAACAAAACTAACAGTATATTTACTTTTAAGAGGAACATCACCCGAAATTACTTTTAATATATTTAAACGGATTAATCAAGGAGGAACTGCACTTTCTGCTCAGGAAATGCGTTATGCTAAAAACTCTTCAAATAAAATCACAAATTTATTAAAAGAACTTTCTGAATCTCCAGAATTTAAAAAAACAACAGATAAGGGAATTAAAGATAAAAGGATGATTGACCAAGAATGTATTTTAAAAGTTTTATCTTTAATGACAAGTAATATAG
>NZ_JADEWA010000724.1:0-1538 GCF_015207865.1 Dolichospermum sp. LEGE 00246 | reverse complement strand
GGGGGCAGGGGGCAGGGGAGATGAATTTTCCTGCTTATATCCTGTTCCTTGTTCCATTTCTTCATTTTCCCCCTTGCTCCCCGCTCCCTGCTCCCTTGCCTCTTGGAGAAGTCCCATTCCCCGCAATTTAGGGACGGTGTAGCTATTAGTGCCGCCTGCTAACTGCACATATCCCGGTAGGTTTGCTGTCAAAACTTTTTGTCCTAATTTTATTGTGGCTATGGTAGTACCATCACCAATATCACCACTCATAGAACGTCCATCAGTCTGCCAAATCAGAAACTGGGGACGGGGGACAATCAAATTGTAAATAGCTTTTAGGTAATCAATTAACCCTTCTCCATCGTTACAACTGATGGCTACCAATTTTAATTTATCTGCCCAAGGTGTCATTGCGTCCCATAACCGTTGGAATTCTGCCAACCGCCCCACTTGAGTATGAATTTCTACGGCTTCTATTCCCGTTGACATAATCAATGGTGCTATCTCCCCTGGGGTTGACACATAAGATTTTGTATAAATTATCCCATAAGGACAGATAGGAAGGCAACGGCCACAGCCATAACATTTTTCAGAAATTACTCCAGAAAAATCATCTTTGGTATTGTTAAATAAAATTGCTTGGGCTGGACAAATTTTTTCACATGGTCTGGAACAATCACTAGGACAGTCCTGAGCATTAAACTCAGCTTTCCGAAAATGGGGATCTTCACCATCATTGAGACTAACCATTAACAAAGGTAAATTACCTGTAAAAGCAAAGCCTCGCTTCTGGGCATCATTTACCAAGCCTTGGGCTACTAGTAAAGCTTCCTGGGTAGCGGCAATAACTGCCGGGTCGGCAGCCACATCTACACAGTCAGCACCTGCCAAAGTGTAGGCTAACGTGAGATTTCTGACCGCAGGAAGATGTTGATAACTGGCTCCGCAAATTAATTTGAACCAATTACCTTGTTTTAGGGATTGTAAAGGGGCTAATAAATCAGTCACATTTCCATTATGCGTTTATTTCACTGGAAATTGCAGACTGTCATTAGGAAAATTTAGATTTTTTTGTTACTAATTTTTTATTGGCATATTTCGATACTACTGCCCAGAGTGATCATTTTCCCCGCTTCCGTAACGGGAACTCTGGTATTTACACTTAATCTATAAAAATGATTAAATTGCGCTGTATTTACACAAGTAGGCATAGTTGCTTGGCGTTTTTGCCCAAAGATTTTTTGAAAGTTTGGATAAGCTTCCCCTGTATAAGAATCCCGCATGGGGACTACACAACGTTGACAAGGGTTAATTCCTAAAAAGCGGACATCTCCCACCAGGGGATCGCGGGAAGGCTGGGAGCCGCGTCTCTTTAGAGCGCGGGGGAAAGCCTACCCGTGCGGTTTTAACCGCTGCCAATATTCTCGATCATGATGCGGGTCATTAAATCTTTTCAACATTTTATTTCTCTCTAACTAATCTTTTTAAGGCTGACGAAAGACTCATTCCCCAACCTTGGGCGATATCCTCAAGTTTCTTTCTTTCAGTTTCATCTA
>NZ_JADEWA010000108.1:0-13311 GCF_015207865.1 Dolichospermum sp. LEGE 00246 | reverse complement strand
GCTTATGAGTTGCAATAGAGTTGTCACCAAACTCAGATTAATTTGGGCGAAAATTAATTTATAGACTACAGGATTAATTAGAGGATTCCATATTAAGCCGCCAGAGTATTCATCAATAATTAACGCAAAAAAAGATTTCAATACTGTTAAGGATGAAAGTCAATGTTTACCTATACCAACTTCATCTAAGGCTGTATGGAATCATCAGATATCTGAATTCATCCGTATTTATCTGCGGTCAATTACTCTTGAAACTTTAACTCCATATTACCTGCTCAAAAGAGCAAAATATGATCATGGCTATCTCCCAGTTTGAAACTGCTTTCACACAGTTAAAAGATGAAATTATTAACTGTGAAAAGTCTGTACTCAAGATGATAAAAGTGAAAAAAAATATGCCTGAGACTACAAATATGAAAAATGAAATTAATGCTAAATTGCGAACAAATGATGTCGCAATTATTGGTATGGCTTCTATTTTTCCCCAGGCGAAGAGTTTGCAAGAATACTGGGAAAATATTATTCAGAAAGTAGATTGTATTACTGATGTTCCTGCGTCCCGTTGGCATATAGATGACTATTATGATCCTGATCCAAAAACACCAGATAAAACCTATTGTAAGCGCGGTGGTTTCTTACCAGATATTGATTTTAATCCTATGGAATTTGGCTTACCTCCCAATATTTTGGAGGTGACAGATATTTCTCAATTACTCGGTTTGGTAGTAGCAAAAGAGGCGTTAGACGATGCTGGTTATGGTGCATCTCGACAATTTAATCATGAACGAACAGGAGTAGTATTGGGAGTAGCAATTGGTAGACAATTGGCTGTTCCTTTAGGTGCAAGATTGCAAGATCCACTTTGGAAAAAAGTTCTCAAAAATAGTGGTTTATCAGACGAAGATACCCAGAAAATTATTGAAAAACTCAAAAGTGGATATGTGCAATGGGAAGAAAATGCTTTCCCCGGAATGTTAGCAAATGTGATTTCTGGACGTATCGCTAACCGTCTGGATTTGGGGGGAATGAACTGCGTAGTTGATGCAGCTTGCGCGAGTTCCTTGGGTGCATTAAGGATGGCTGTTAGCGAATTAGTAGAACATCGCGCCGACATGATGATTACTGGCGGCGTAGATACTGATAACTCAATTTTCGCCTATATGTGCTTCAGTAAAACTCCTGCTGTTTCTCCAGGGGAAAAGGTAAGACCCTTTGATGCTGATGCAGATGGAATGCTATTAGGTGAAGGTGTGGGAATGTTGGTACTTAAACGCCTAGAAGATGCTCAACGAGATGGCGATCGCATCTATGCAGTCATTAAGGGCGTTGGCAGTTCCAGTGATGGTAAGTATAAAAGTATCTATGCACCTCGCACCGAAGGTCAAATAAGTGCTTTAAATCGAGCATATACAGATTCAGGAGTTTCTCCTGCTAGTATAGGTTTAATTGAAGCACATGGTACAGGAACGATGGTAGGAGATCCTACGGAATTTACATCTATTACCAGTGTTTTTGGCGAAAATAACCCGAAAAAACAGCATATTGCTTTAGGAACTGTTAAATCTCAAATTGGACACACTAAAGCGGCTGCTGGTGCTGCCAGTCTCATCAAAGCGGCTTTAGCATTACATCACAAAGTCTTACCACCGACGATTAATGTCAGTACCCCCCATCCTAAACTGAATATTGAGAACTCGCCATTTTATTTAAATACGGAAACTAGACCTTGGGTAAGTCATCCTACTCAACCCAGAAGGGCGGGAGTCAGTGCTTTTGGATTTGGTGGTACGAATTATCACGTTGTTTTAGAAGAATATGAACATGAACATCATCACCCTTACCGTTTACACCATACTCCACAATCCTTACTGCTATTTGCCCCCACCCCTTCAGAGTTGTTATCTCGTTGTCAACAAATCCAACAACAATTACAGAATGAGAATAAAGAAAAATACTATCAACAATTAATTACTGATTCTCAAACCGCTAAAATTCCCGTTAATTATGCGAGAGTGGGCTTTGTCGCCGATGATTTAGGGCAAGCTGGGGAATTACTGCAAATTGTCATAGAAGGGCTGAGAAACAAGCCTGAAGCCAAATCCTGGGAACATCCGCAAGGGGTTTACTACCGCCAAAAGGGGACAGACACAACAGCTAAAGTAGTGGCTTTGTTTTCTGGACAAGGTTCACAATACTTAGAAATGGGGCGGGAATTGGTAATGAATTTTCCCTGCTTGCGCCAAACCTACACTCACATGGATAGCCTGTTGTGTGAAGACGGGTTACAGCCTTTATCAAGTGTAGTATTTCCTCAACCTGTTTTTGATGAAACAAAAAAGCAAATTCAGTTAGCAACATTGCAAAAAACTGAATATGCACAACCGGCAATTGGTGTATTTAGTGCAGGCTTATATAAAATCTTGCAACAAGCTGGATTTAAACCCGATTTTGTTGCCGGTCATAGCTTTGGTGAATTAACAGCCTTGTGGGTCGCAGGAGTGTTAAATGAAGAGGATTATTTGTTCCTAGTAAAAGCTAGAGGACAAGCTATGGCTGCACCTGCCAATCCCAATTTTGATACCGGAGGAATGTTAGCTGTCAAAGGAGATATTCATCAAATAACGGAAGTAATTAAAAAGTTTCCCCAGGTAGCAGTTGCTAATAAAAATTCTCAGCACCAAGTAGTATTAGCTGGCAAGAAAGAGGAAATTATTCAAGTCCAAGATATTCTCAAAAATCAAGGTCTTAATACTTTTTTATTAGGAGTTTCCGCAGCATTTCATACACCATTAGTATCTCATGCTCAAAAACCTTTTGCCCAAGCCGTTGAAAAAGTAAATTTCAACGAAGCCCAAATTCCTGTTTATACTAATGTTACAGGTAGCCGTTATCCTCAAGAACCCCACGCCATTCAAAAAATCCTCAAAGAACAACTGTTGAATCAGGTATTATTTCAGCAGGAAATTGAAAATATTTATGCTGCTGGCGGTTATTATTTTGTAGAATTTGGTCCCAAAAATGTCCTTACCAATTTGGTGAAAGAAATTCTAAATGATAAGCCACACATAGCTATAGCCGTAAATCCAAGTCATACCAAAAACAGCGACAAAACTCTTCGACAAGCCATAGTTCAATTGCAGGTAGCTGGATTATATTTGCAAAATTTAGATCCCTATCAAGTCGCAACTAAAATTCCCGAAGTTCCCGCTAAAAAAGTTTTAAATGTCCGCTTAAATAGTACCAACATTACCGAAAGAACTCAAAAAGCATTTGCGAAAGCTTTAGAAAATGGTCATCATGTGGGAGTAGTATCTCCCCAACCAACAATTGACAACAAAGCGCCAACTGCATTTAATGAGAATCATCAATTAAAGGGTAACAACAAACCGCCAACTGCATTTAATGAGAATCATCAAACACAGGGTAACAACGACCACCCAACTTCACTCAATGGTAAATTAGAACAAGTCGAAATCCAACCTGATAATCAGGGAAAAGTTATTCACAGCTTAGAAAAAATTATCACAGAATTTAGCCAGCAACAACGAGATATTATCCACGTTCATGAACAATCTTTACACAATCAAACAGAATACACAAAGACATTTTCCCAATTAATGCAGCAACAGTATTTATTATTGGGAAATAATCAAACTACAGAACATCAATCCCAAACTCAACAACTAGCAATTTCCAACTCTGAACAGAACATGATGCGGTTTCATGATCATCAAGGTGATACCCTCCGCATTCATGAACAATATCTCAAATATCAACATGAACATACCCAAAATTACTTTCAACTTCTGCAAAAACATTTGCATTTACTGACCTCAGAAAATAAAGTCATCAACTTTGTAAATCATCCTCAAATTCAACAAGACTTAGAAAATGATCAAAAACCAGACTTACTGAATCAGAATATTTCTGAACCTCTTCCTCTCCGCGCCTCTGCGCCTCTGCGTGAAGAAAAAACCTTTGTAAATCATCCTCAAATTCAACAAGACTTAGAAACCTATCAAAAACCAGACTTACTGAATCAGAATATTTCTGAACCTCTTCCTCTCCGCGCCTCTGCGCCTCTGCGTGAAGAAAAAACCATCCCAAATATAGATAAAGCTACCCTTAGTCAAACTCTACTAAACGTTGTCAGTGATAAAACAGGCTACCCAGTAGAAATGTTAGAACTGTCAATGGATATGGAAGCAGATTTGGGAATTGATTCTATTAAACGGGTAGAAATTTTAGGAGGTTTATTAGAAATATATCCCGATTTACCTAAACCCAACCCTGAAGAATTAGGACAATTAAGAACCTTGGAACAAATTGCTGAATATATGCAAACTTTAGTTCCAGATATCTTAAATCAACAAGTAGAAATATCAACAGCAATTATTAGCAAAGAGGTATTAGTAGAAGTTCCCCAACCAGAATTAATTCCAGCCACACCCATAGTTGAAGAACAGCAACAAGAAGCAGAAATTTTCCAAGATTTAAGCGATATTCTGCTAACAGTTGTCAGTGACAAAACAGGTTATCCTGTGGAAATGCTAGAACTGTCAATGGATATGGAAGCAGATTTAGGAATTGATTCTATCAAACGGGTAGAAATTTTAGGAGGTTTATTAGAACTATATCCCGATTTACCTAAACCCAACCCCGAAGAAATTGGAGAATTGAGAACTTTAGGCGAAATTGCCACTTATATGCAGCAACAAGCCCAGAGAATTCCTAATTTATTGACTGAAGAAATAGTAGAAGATATCACAATCACATCTGTACCAAATATCCGCCGCAGTATTGCTAAATTACAGCAACTTCCCACACCAGATAGTTTAGAATTTTCTCTTTCTGAAAATCACATTGCATTAATCACTGATGATGGTTCTTCCACCACAGAGAAATTAGCAGAAAGTTTGATAGCGAAAGGTTGGAAAACTGTAGTTTTAAGTTTCCCTGGTGTCGAGTCAAATGTTAATGCGGGTATCAATAGAGTAGTTTTAACGGATTGGAATGAAGACAGTTTACAACAACAGTTAAAACAAATTGCTGATAATTATGGGACTGTAGCTGCATTTATTCACCTTCACCCAGCAACATCATTAGACATAGATAAATCTATTCTGCGTCATGTCTTCTTAATCGCTAAATATCTGAAAGAACCACTCAACGCAGCCGCCAAATTTGGACGCAGTTGTTTTATTAGCGTTGCGCGTTTAGATGGTGAATTTGGATTAGGAGAAAGCCATAATTTTAGTGCAATTTCTGGAGGATTATTCGGACTTAGCAAGAGTATTAATCAAGAATGGGAAAATGTATTTTGTCGTTCCCTTGACTTAAATCCAGACTTAGATCCAGAAACATCTGTAAAAAATATCCTCGCAGAAATTTATGATGCAAACTTGTTAATTCAAGAAGTAGGATATAGCAACAAAGGTAGAGTTACTTTAATTGCAGATTTTAGCCCATTACCAACTACCAATTCTGCAAGAGAAATTACTAAAGATCAAGTATTTCTCGTGAGTGGTGGTGCAAAAGGAATCACAGCCCAATGTGTCATAAAAATCGCCCAACAATATCAATGTAAATTTATTCTTTTAGGGCGTTCCAGCACAGAAGTTGAACCAGTTTGGGCAGAAAATTGTGAAAATGAAGCAGAATTAAAACAGCGAATTTTAGAAAATTTTCAAGCCCAAGGGGAAAAACCAACACCGATAATGGTACAGAAAAAGTATCAAAGTATTTCCTCACAGCGAGAAATTCAAAATACTCTGAAAGCTATTGCAGAAGCTGGAGGGGAAGCAGAATATCTGAGTGTAGATATTACTGACACAGTATTACTAGAATCAAAACTTGCAGATGTAATTGAACGTTTTGGGGCGATAACAGGTATAATTCATGGTGCAGGAAACTTAGCTGATAAGCGCATTGAAAAGAAATCAATTCAAGATTTTGAAAATGTTTATGCAGCTAAAGTTAAAGGTTTAGAAAATCTCCTGCGGTGTGTACCAGCAAGTCAATTGCAATATTTAGTTTTGTTTTCTTCCGTAGTGGGATTTTATGGAAATGCAGGACAATCAGATTATGCCATAGCCAATGAAATTCTCAACAAATCAGCCCATCTAATTAAACATAATTACCCTAACTGTCATGTTATGGCTATTAACTGGGGACCCTGGGAAAGTGGTATGGTATCATCAGAATTAAAGAAAGCTTTTGCAGCCAGAGGGATTGAAGTTATTCCAGTAGAAACAGGAACACAAATATTAGTTGATGAACTAACAACGGCTAATCAAGGCACAGTTCAATTAGTGATTGGTAGTCCATTAATTTATGTTCCTGCAACCTTATCAAATGATTTAAAAACCTATCGGATTAAACGCCGATTAACATTAACAGAAAACCCATTTTTACAGGATCATGTTATCGCCGGTCGTCCCGTACTTCCTGCTACCTGTGGGTTATTATGGATGACTAATGCTTGTGAACAACTCTATCCTGGATTTACAGCCTTCAGTTCTCCCAATTTCAAAGTTTTAAAAGGCATAGTTTTTGGTGAGGACTTCGCAAGTGAATATATTTTAGAACTTCAAGAACTTGCGAAACATGAAAATCAGGAAATAGAATTTGCTGCTAAAATTAGTAGTCAGACACCAGACGGGAAAATCCGCTATCATTTCAGCACAAATCTAATTCTCAAAAGAGAAATTCCCACACCTCCAAGTTATGTAAACTTGAACTTTAATCAGGATGAAAATTTTCTCAAAACTAATCAAGAATTATACCAAGTAAATGCTTCTAGCCTATTTCATGGATTCACATTTCAAGGCGTAAAATCAGTTTTAAATACCAGTCCTAGTCAGATAACTATTGAATGCTGTCTACCAGAACCAACTACACAGCAACAGGGACAATTTCCGGTGCAAACATTCAATCCTTATATAGCAGATGTCCAGATTCATTCTCTCTGGATTTGGACACAACACTTTCATCAAGTTGGATGTTTACCATCAGAAATAAAGCATTTTGAACAGTTTGCAAAAGTCCCTTTTGGTGAAACATTTTATGTTACTTGTGAAGTCCAATCAAAAACAGAATCATCAGTAGTTACAGATGTGATTACCTATAACCGTCAAGGACAAGTTTATAATCGCATGATTGGTGCTAAAGGAACAATTCTACCTCGACAAATAGCCAAAGATTAGATTTTTTCACGCAGAGGCGCAGAGGCGCAGAGAGGATTTAAGGCGTTGCTGATTAAGGGTATGAATTTTAGTCTCACGCAAAGGCGCAATCACGCTTCGTGATCTCGAAGAGTAGACGCAAAGGTAAGATATTTAAAGGTTCAATTTGGAAATTTCATACCTCGATTCAGCAACGCCAAAATTAAAACTCTAAAACTTTGCGCCTTTGCTTCTTTGCGTCTTTGTGCGAAACATAATTAGGTTCAATTTTAAAAACCGGAGAATAATAATGAAATCAATTGCACAAAATCAAAAATTAGCAATTGTCGGTATGGATTGTTTTGTTAGTAATTCACCAACATTAAATAAATTTGAACGTCTGATTTATGAAAGCAAGCAAAGTTTAGTTACATCTGAAGATTACCAGCAAACTCCATTAAGTCGAGAATTAATCAATTCTGCGCTGGAAGATGCTAAAATTCAACCAGAAACGAAGATAGCTTTAATTATCATTTCTCCTACAGAAAATTCTGCTCAATTAGCTAACTATATCTCTGCTGAATTAGCATTTTTTGCCGAGGAAAATTCGCTTTTATCGGCTTTGGATGTCAGTCAAAAATTATTAACTACCCAGCAAGTTGAAGCTGTTTTAATTGTCGGCATAGACAAGAGTTACCCGATAGCAATTAATGAAGGTGTATATACTTTTAGTTATGACGAAAAAGCTGAAAATGTAATTAAAACAGCAGGTGCAGCCGCAGTAGTGTTACAACTGCATGAAACAGCCAAGCAACAAAATCATTGCATCTATGCAATTATGGATGGTTTCAGTGTGGTCAAACATTCTCCCAATCACCCGGAAACCATTACTCAAGCTTGTCAGAAGGCGTTTCAAATAGCAGATGTTCAAGCCGCAGATATTGGTTATTTAGAAGTGGTTGCTAGAGGGATTGCTAACGCAGATATAGCAGAAATTCAAGGTTTAATATCAGCCTATCATACAGGGGGAGAAAATCTGAGTTGTGGACTGGGTAGCGTTAAAGCAAATATTGGTAACACACAAGCCTCATCTGGTATATTTAGCCTCATCAAAACCGCACTTTGCCTATATCATCGTTATATTCCTGGTGTTCCCCAATGGTCTAATCCTAAACAGCCAGAAATTTGGCGCGGAAGTCCCTTTTATGTAGCGATAGAATCAAAACCTTGGTTTTTAGAACCTGGTGCTACAAAAAGAGTGGCTGCGGTAAATATGATAGAAGAAGATAATATTTATGGACATTTAATTTTGTCAGAAGAAATCAGCCAAGTAGAACGCAGTAGTCAATATTTAGCAGAAATGCCTTATTATTTATTTACTATTGCGGCGGATGATCGTTCTTCTTTATTAACACAAATTACCGCACTTCAACAAAGTCTCACAAATGGTTCTTCCATATCTCAACTTGCTAATGATTATTTTCAAAAATATCAGCAATATAAACAATCAACTTACGCCTTAGCAATTCTCTCACGACATCCAGAAGAATTAAAACGAGAAATTGAAAGGGCAATTCAGGGAGTAAAAATTGCTTTTGCGACTGGGAAAGACTGGCAAACTCCTCTTGGTAGTTATTTTACGGTTAATCCCCAAGGGAAAAAAGGTCATGTCGCCTTTGTTTATCCTGGTTCTTTTACTTCCTATATAGGACTAGGAAGAAATATTTTTCGTCTTTTTCCTCAACTACATAATGATGTTGTCATCAAAAGTGTTTATAACCGAGTCGCCAATATTGAAAAAATTCTCTATCCTCGAAGCATCAATAAATTATTAAGAAGACAACTAGAAAGCATAGAACAAACATTAATAGATGATCCCGTTTCTATGCTGGAATCAGAAGTTGGTGTTGCCGGATTAATGACAGCAATTCTGAAAACCTATTTCCAGATTCAATCCCCATACAGCTTTGGCTATAGTCTTGGTGAAACCAGTATGATGTTAGCGCAAGGTGTCTGGACTAGCTTTAAAAGTACGAGCGATTATTTGAACTCATCTCCTTTATTTAAAACTCGGCTATCTGGTCCTAAAAACGCAGTTCGTCAACATTGGGGATTACCCTTAATTCATGAAGGTAAAAGGGAAGAATTTTGGAGTAACTACATTTTGATATGTTCCTATTCTCTAGTGCAAGAGGTTCTAAAAAATGAAAGTCGGGTTTATACTGTTTTAATCAATACACCTGAAGAAGTCATTATTGCTGGTGAAACTAAAGCTTGTGAAAGAGTTATTCAAACTTTAAAATGTGACGCTTTTCCCACATCAATTAATCATGTAATTCATTGTGAACCAATGCACTCTGAATATGATGAATTAGTAAAGGTCAATACCTTACCTATCCAAACCAATTCAAAAACAATTTTCTATTCTGCGGCAGAATACGCACCCATGAAAATTGATAGCCATTTAATAGGCAAAAATATTGCTAAAGCCCTTTGTCACCAACTTGATTTTCCTCGCTTAGTTAATCGTGCCTACAATGATAATGTCAGAATCTTTATTGAAGTTGGTGTTGGTAGTAACTGTAGTCGTTGGATTAGCGAAATTCTCAAAGACAAAGGACATCTAGCTGTATCCCTAAATAGAAGAGGTGTAGATGATCATACCTCGATTATTAAAGCCTTAGCCAAACTATTTAGTCATCGAATTGAGTTGGATTTATCACCTTTATATTCTTTGCCTAATATCAAATTTGCAGAAGATACTTCTTTATTAGATTATGAACACAAAATGACACCTATCCCTAATTATCAAAGTTTAAATAAAAATAATGCCCGTATGGCCAAAGCACACAACTTTTTATTACAGTCCCGGCAAACATCACTTCAACAACTTAGTCTCTTTCTCCAACAGCAATTAGACTTGTACAAAAAAATGGTGATACAAGCCAAAAAAGAAAAGTAAAAATGGCGTTGCTGATTAAGGGTATGAATTTTAGTCTCACGCAAAGGCGCAAAGACGCAAAGGTTTGAGTTTTAAAGATTCAATTTGGCAATTTCATACCTCGATTCAGCAACGCTAAAATTTAAAGGTATGTGAAGAAAAGTAAAATCACTCAAAACTCTCTTCCTGTTCCCTGTTCCCTTGCCCCAACGACAATTTTTAACGCCCACCTACTTATTCACTACAAAAATTATGTTAAAACAACATCAAAAACTCAAATTTTCCCCTTCCATGAATAACAATTATCAAGGATGGCAAGGCGATTTAAATACTGTATCTTTTGATGCAAAAAATATTAAAAATAAACTGATGAATTTGGATTGCCCTTGTTATATTCTGAATAAAGAAGGACAAATTGGTATTAGCAATGAAGGCAGTATATCATATAGTGCTAACGGTAAAACTCAAAAGCTAGAAATGCTTTTAACTGTTCCTCCAATCGGATTTCATCAATTAGGTGATCCAGCTTTTCTAGAGTTCTACAGCGTCAAATATGCCTATATGACTGGAGCAATGGCTCAAGGTATTGCATCCGAAGAAATGGTAATTACCTTGGGAAAAGCCAACATTTTAAGCTCCTTTGGTGCAGGAGGTTTATCTCCTACCCGGATAGAAGCAGCAATTCACAAAATTCAACAAGCTTTGCATAACAAATCTTATGCATTCAACTTACTTCATAGTCCTAGTGAACCTGCTATCGAAAGGCGGTTAATTGATTTGTATTTACAGCATCAAGTCAGAATAATTGAAGCCTCTGCATTTTTAGATTTAAGTGATAATATCGTCTACTATCGGGCGGCTGGACTGAGTTTAAATTCAGCCAATGAAATCGAAATCAAAAACAAAATTATTGCTAAAGTTTCTCGTCGGGAAGTTGCTACTAAATTCCTCCAACCTGCACCCACAAAAGTTTTAACTCAATTAGTTGAACAAGGGTTAATTACTGAATTGCAAGCTAATCTTGCCGCAAAAATTCCTATGGCTGATGATATTACCGTAGAAGCAGATTCAGGAGGACATACAGATAATCGTCCACTGGTTTGTTTATTACCTTCTATTTTAGAATTAAGGGACGAAATTCAAGGTAAATATGATTATGAAAAACCCGTAAGAATTGGTGTGGCTGGGGGAATTTCTACACCGCAATCAGCCCTAGCAGCTTTAATGATGGGTGCGGCTTATATTGCTACTGGTTCTATTAATCAATCTTGCGTTGAAGCTGGGACTTCAGAATATACAAAAAAGCTCCTAGCTGAAGCAGAAATGACTGATGTAATGATGGCACCTGCGGCTGATATGTTTGAAATGGGAGTCAAATTACAAGTTCTTAAACGGGGAACTCTCTTCCCCCTTCGCGCTCAAAAATTATGGGAATTATACAGAAACTATAATTCATTTGCAGAAATTCCCCCAGATGAAATAGAAAAGTTAGAAAAACAAATTCTGCGAAAAACAATTTCTGAAATTTGGCAAGAAACATCTACTTATTTATCTCAACGTAACCCAGAAAAATTAAGTAAAGCTGCCAATAATCCTAAACTAAAAATGGCGTTAATATTTCGCTGGTATTTAGGATTATCTTCCCGGTGGTCTAATACTGGAGAAAAGGGTCGAGAAATTGATTATCAAATTTGGTGTGGACCAGCAATGGGAAGTTTTAATAATTGGGTACGTGGTTCTTATTTAGCTGATATAAATAATCGCCGAGTAGTTAATGTGGCAGATGAAATCATGACAGGTGCAGCGTATTTGTATCGGATTCAAAACTTAAAAATTCAAGGCTTACAAATGCCAGAAGAATACAGTCAATATCATCCACAAAGTAGGTTGAGTTGAGGGACAGTGTTCGCGTAGCGTGCCGAAGGCATAACCCAACATTAGCGGTAGGATAGCAAGGGGTGTTGGGTTTCGTCCATTGGTGTCAACTTAAGCTCAAATCCCTACCACATCTCGTTCCTAGTCTCTGACTAGGAATGCAGTTGATGAGGCTCTGCCTCTAATATTATTGAAGGCGGAGCCTTCTAGAATTCATTCCCAGTCAGGGACTGGGAATGAGATGACTTGAGTTCTTTGCGGGATAGAGGTTTTACGTGAACGTACCTCAACCAAACCTACATTTTACCAAAGGTTGTGATAAATATGGCTATAAATAGAAAGTTAGGACAGCTAGAAGAAACAATGGAAATCCTGAATCAACGGGCTAAAACATGGAATGTAGTTACCATTAGCCGGATTCGAGGAAATATTCAAGAAACAGTTCTCAGACAGTCTTTAAATATTATTCAATATCGTCATCCTGCGCTTAATTCTCATATTATTAACTCTCGGAATTCTTACTATTATCAGTCTAAAGGTACAGGAAAACTTCCTTTGCAAGTTGTTAATATTAGAGAAAGTCAGGAATGGGAAGCGATCGTTAATGCAGAAATGAATCAGGTAATTGATAGTAGTAAATACCTGCTGCGGGTCGTACTTGTCAAGATATTAAATCAGCAAAATATTAATTATCTGATTACAACCACACATCATGCTATTACCGACGGTTTATCAAGTGTCCAACTTCACTCAGAAATTTTAACCTACTGTCAAAAGATTACCGAAGGTAAATCTCTTCCCATAGTTACTACTTTAGAACCACTTCCACCCATTGAAAAACTATTACCCACTTGGACAAATAGTTTCAAAAGCAAACTAGGTAGAGTTGCTTTATTATTAAATATCGCATTTCAAAAATATTGGAATCAACCAAAAGCATTAAGAGTAGAAAAATATGTTCCTATTTCTCAACGTCGTTGCGAAATCATTCATAGACAACTTAGTGAAGAATCAACACGGCAGTTTATTCAGCAATGCAGACAAGAAAATACTACAGTACAAAGTGCTTTATGTGCGGCACTAATGTTAACAGTCTCCAAACAACTGGCTAAAAACCATGAAGATAATATTCCAGTTAGTTGTTTATCATATCTTGATTTAAGAAGACGGTTACAACCAGAAATTAGTACAGAGAATATGACGGTTTTAGCAGCGTCTTTGATGAAATTTTATAGAATTACCAATAATACATCTTTTTGGGAATTAGCGCGAAAAGTAAAACGTAATCTCAATGAAAAAATTCACCAAGGAGAAATTTTTCAAATGATATAT
>NZ_JADEWA010000723.1:0-1573 GCF_015207865.1 Dolichospermum sp. LEGE 00246 | reverse complement strand
GGTATAGATTCAAAGACAAAAGTATCTTCTCTTTTCCTGAAGATGATATTTTTAATTTAAATCATAGAAAAAATCGTGTGTTAGCTGTTTATAAGCATGAAAACACACGATTTTTAGGAAAATGTTCAATTATTGCTATGTTTCTTAAGTATCGAATCGTTGTCTGAGATCATCCATCATTGTATTGAGTTCTGTCCTCCAATCTTGAAGTTGAGTATCTATGTTAAGAGATAATGGGGTTTCTGTAGACCGATAATTTCCGCGTCGGCTTCTGTAACCACCTATAATATTCGTCAATTCCTCAATGCTGAGATCATTGAAAATCTGTTCCCTACCCAGAGGATATATATCAGAGACGGTTATCGGCATAATTGGCTCTCCTTTCCCAATCTAAGCTGGGATAAAATAAAGCTATAAATTTAACATTCCCTCTCTTGTATTTTCGTTTTTTATAGGCTAAATTCAAGTTCTTATATCTGATTTAATGGACAGAATTACCAACTTTTTGTCTATCAAAACAAAAAAGCAAAAGAAGTTTCATAAAAGTAACTTCTCTTGCCTTAGATGAATTAAAAACTATCAACCTCTATCAAAAGGTGGAAGTTTCTTTCTGTTCCCTCCCCTTTGCATCGGGGTAAGTAATTGGACAAAAATATTTACAGTCATTGCGAGGGAAGGGAAGCAATCACAACCCTGGCGATTGCTTCATTTCACTTCGTTCCATATGGCTAACGCCATGCAACGCTTACGCAATAACATTGTGTAATTAATTCTGTCCCAATACTTATAACGACAATTTTCAACGCCAACCTACTTAGTAATTAACCAACAAATGCTAAACGGGGTGCGATCGCAGCAGGACGTTCTACACCTTTGATGTAAGCAAGAACTGTATCGGCATCAGATACTTCAAAGGGGTCATCACCAGCGTTGTCTTGAAAACCAGGTTCAATGAACATTTTTTCAATTTCGCAGTTATTAACAACCATTGCATAACGCCAAGAACGCATACCAAAACCGATGTTAGATTTATCAACTAACATTCCCATTTTGCGGCTAAATTCTCCATTACCATCTGGTAACAAGAAGACATTTTTAGCGCCTTGTTGTTTGCCCCATTGGAACATTACAAATGCGTCATTAACTGACAAACAAATGATTTGATCAACACCTTGCGCTTTGAATTCCTCAAATAGTTCTTCATAGCGAGGCAAATGTGTAGAAGAACAGGTAGGAGTGAAAGCACCAGGGAGAGCGAATAATACTACTTTCTTACCGGCAAAAATTTCTTGTGTGGTTAAATCTTTCCAAGTGTAAGGATTGGGTCCACCTATAGATTCATCCCGTACACGAGTCTTGAATACTACATTTGGAACGTGAGTAATAACAGTCATAAATACCTCTTTCTTAGATGGAAGATTTTAACTCGTGCTGCTGCTTTTGCTTAGTGCATTAGTAGCTTATCTTGTAAATCAGAATAATTCTGATTTAGGAATTAGTCAATAGTTATAAATACTTATTTTATAATGTATTTTTTAAAAAAGTTTAGTTCTTAAAAAGGAAAAGTTATAAT
>NZ_JADEWA010000722.1:0-1574 GCF_015207865.1 Dolichospermum sp. LEGE 00246 | reverse complement strand
CCACTCCCCACTCCCCGCCCCTATTCCCTATTCCCTAATTATGTAGTATTTTGATTGCAAGTCTGTTTAAGAATTCATCCCATGCAACAGTTACTCAAGCAATTATTTAGTAACCAAAAATACGTTATTCGTCTCATTTTCCCTGTACTGATGATGATGATGGCGAGTTCACTGTTTATTTTACCTGCTGCTGCTACTGGTGTATACCAAATACCCAGTTTAACGGCAGATACTTGGATTTTAGATCAAGGTGATGTGATTAGCCGATTCAATGAAGGTCAGATTAGCAAGGCTTTCCAGGATTTAGCCCAAAAAACTGGCAATGAAGCCAGAATTGTCACTATTCACAGCCTTGACTACGGAGAAACACCGGAAAGTTTTGCCAAGGGATTATTTAGTAAATGGTTTCCAACAGCGGCAGAGCAAACCAATCAAGTATTATTACTGGTCGATACTGTTACTAATAAAATGACTTTACTGAGTGGGGATAATGTGAAGTCATTATTAACTGACTCTATTGCCGAGAGTGTGGTTGAAGAAACATTAGGTACAGCATTACGTGAGGGTAATAAATACAACCAAGGATTTTTGGACGTGAGCGATCGCCTGGTTGCTGTGTTATCTGGTCAACCAGATCCCGGTCCACCAAAAATTAAGGAAACAGTCCAGGTAGAAGGAACTTTCACCAAAGCTGGAGAAACAGATAAGGGTAATGCTACTGCTTGGGTGGTTGGGCTATTAATTGCTGCCACTGTCATCCCAATGGCTACATACTACATTTATCTGGTGTTTCAAAAACCACCCTCTCAGGAATCTGAGGAATAGGGGACTGGGGACTGGGGGTGTTTTTTGATTTGTAAGTTTCTTGTCCTTATTACGTAAGTAAAAAGGCAATATCACAAAGATGTAAGAGTGTCTTAGTTTTGTCATAAAAAACGTAGGTAAATGGGAATTAGCTAACAATTCCCAATCACTACAAAGTAGGTTGATGTTAAAAATAGTCGTTGAAGCTAGAGAAGCCGGAGGAAAATGGTTCAACCCTTGTTGACTTTGATTCACTCAGATTCCGTATCTCGCACTCACTTGCGTACTCTATTTAATCTTGAATGTACTCTTTGCCTGACACTAAAGCCATTTCAGCGCGAACAAATTCCCTACCTAAATAAGCTGCATGATCTAATAAAGTCACAGGACAATTTGGAGTTTCTTCAAAAATCTTGATACAGAGTTCTTTGGCTGTACGTCCGCTAAATACAGTTGTGTGGGTTCTTTCCACTTTACCGCGAACAGGAATCACTTCACCTGTTTCGGGATTTACGGCTAAACCACGTTCGTTGATCACATTAGTGAAGTGCTTGGCATAAATTAATCCTTCCTTTTGGTCTATGTAAATAATAAAATAGCCGTTGGGGTCAAGATCAATATGACGGTGAGAAAGTTTATAATCAATTGCTGTCAAATCTTCGAGTAGTAAATCCTTAGGCATTGTCAAAAGTAAATTTATAGAAAGAGTATTTTCAGATTACATCAATATACAATATTTAGATCCCCGACTTCTCAAAGAAGTCGGGGAT
>NZ_JADEWA010000721.1:0-1576 GCF_015207865.1 Dolichospermum sp. LEGE 00246 | reverse complement strand
CCCCTACCTCCCCTACCCCCTGCCTGCCTTCACCCGTCATTTTCGGTTTGACAGACTACTAGGGGCAAGATGTGATTAAAATGGGTGGCCCGGGATTCGAACCCGGAACAAATCGGTTAAAAGCCGAGTACTCTACCGTTGAGTTAGCCACCCTTTTGCTGTTTTTCCAACTTTATCAATATACCATTAACAGCTATGGTTTTGTCAAGGGGGGTCTAGAAAAAATTTGCCGTTAACCGAAAAGAAGCAGTACAACTAGCTCCAGGAGATAACACAGTCAGGTTTTCGCCAGTGTTGAAAGCATTGCGGGTGGCGCTCCAAGGCTCTAGACAGTAGAAATCTTTGCCCTTGACAGTCCAAAACACTAGCCAAGTAGTGAAATCATCATAATCTAGGGTTAGCTTCAATTTGCGGCTGTTATCGGTTACAGATGTAGATGTCTTGGTTAGTTGTCCAAAAGCAAAATCAATTTCATCTTGGTTAAAATCAAACTTGCCATCAAAGTTGTGAAACTCCTTGGTTTTGTTATCTTGATATTGTCCAGAAGGAAGTTCCACTTCTAGCTGATTTTTATCACCACAGAGAAAATAAGGATGGAAACCAGCAGAAAATGGCATAGGAGTGGATGACAGATTTTTATATTCCTGACGCACTACTAAAGTATTACCTTGGAGTTCGTAGGTAAAAGCCAGTTGAAAATCAAAAGGATAAACTGCCTTTGTTTCCTCATTGCTGTTGAGAACCACAGTTACACTAGCTTTACCTTCGGTACTTTGTGCCGTTGCTGTCCAAGGCAATTCTCTCGCAAAGCCATGTTGTTTAATAGTATACGGTTTCCCGTCAACGCTGTAAGTATTATCAGGTAAATTACCGCAAAGAGGAAATAAAATGGGATTACCACCTCTAACGCTCAAATCAGGATGAGTAAAGCGTTCAGCGTCTAAGTAGAAGATTTCCTGACCTTGAACCAGCCAACGAGTAATGATACCACCTCTTTCTGGGACGACTTCTATTTGTGTACCAGCGGTTTTATCAGACAGGATGTAGGTTTTGTATTGTTGTTCTTGAATGTCAATGGTAAACATAATAGCCAGTAGATTGGTGTGGTAATTTGTGCTTATGTCCAGGCAAAAGGAAACAGGCAATACATAAGTAGTGAGACAGAATTAATTACACAATGTCATTGCGTTAGCGCAGCGTGGCGTTAGCCATATGGAACGAAGTGAAATCAAGCAATTCCAAGGGTTGTGATTGCTTCCCTTCCCTCACAATGACTGTAAATATTTTTGTCCAATTACTTATTGCGATTTTTCTACCTTTCTCCCCAATTGTAGGTTGTCATGCCAATAAATTCCACCAGGGGATCGCGGGAAGGCTGGGAGCCGCGTCTCTTTAGAGCGCGGGGGAAAGCCTACCCGTGCGGTTTTAACCGCTGCCAATATTCTCGATCATGATGCGGGTCATTAAATCTTTTCAACATTTTATTTCTCTCTAACTAATCTTTTTAAGGCTGACGAAAGACTCATTCCCCAACCTTGGGCGATATCCTCAAGTTTCTTTCTTTCAGTTTCATCTA
>NZ_JADEWA010000720.1:0-1577 GCF_015207865.1 Dolichospermum sp. LEGE 00246 | reverse complement strand
AAATTGAAGATTATCTAATTCAGTGAGATCATTAAATCCGTTTAATCCGTGTTCTGGAATTATCTAATCCGTGTTCAAGATTAAATTGAAGATTATCTAATTCAGTGAAATCATTAAATCCGTTTAATCCGTGTTCTGAAATTATCTAATCCGTGTTCAAAATTAATATGCAAACTGAACCAAAACCAGGAACACTTTATATTGTCGCTACACCCATTGGTAATCTAGAAGATATGACTTTTAGAGCGGTGAGAATTTTACAAGCAGTGGACATGATTGCGGCGGAAGATACCCGCCACACAGGTAGATTATTACAACATTTTCAGGTAAAAACTCCCCAAGTTAGTTACCATGAACATAATAGTAATAGTCGTATTCCCGAATTATTAGAACAGTTACAATTTGGAAAAGCGATCGCTTTGGTAAGTGATGCGGGAATGCCAGGAATTTCTGACCCAGGATATGAGTTAATTAAGGCTTGTATTGATGAGGGGATTACTGTTGTTCCTATCCCCGGTGCAAGTGCCGTAATTACGGCTTTGAGTGCGGCTGGATTACCCACAGATAGGTTTATTTTTGATGGTTTTTTACCAGCTAAAAGTCAACAACGCCAGAAATATTTGGAATCTTTGCAAGGTGAATCTCGAACTTTGGTTTTTTATGAATCACCTCACCGGTTACGGGATACTTTAGCAGATTTGGGGGCAATTTTGGGAGGCGATCGCTCTCTAGTTATAGCACGAGAACTGACGAAATTATACGAAGAATTTTGGCGGGGAACAATTGCCGAGGGGATTACCCATTACCAAGATAAAGAACCCCAAGGAGAATATACTCTTTTAGTAGCTGGAAATCCACCTAGTAAGCCTCAACTCACAGAAACCGAATTAAAAAACGAACTATTATCAATGATTAAACAGGGTATTTCTCGTTCTCAAGCTAGTCGTGAGATAGCAAAGGATACGGGTTTATCTCGTCGCTATCTCTATCAACTAGCTTTGACAATTGAACTTAGCAGTTAAGTATAGAAACGATGATCAGGATCTAGAATAGGACAAACTGAATCAGGATATCCAGGATGAAAGGATGTACAGGATAGTGATTTAAAATGGTGCGTTACTATATTATATAGCGATCGCTATGCTACACCCAAAGTCTTTACCAATGGTGCGTTACTAGTCGCTAACATACCCTAGTATTTGGCTGTTACCTGTCATTTTTACTGACTTTTTGTAATAAAAGCTACACTAATCTCCCAGAGGACTATTTTATTCCATTAAGGTTTTCAGATTTTACCAGTGGGGAAGAAACCGAATAGTTTGACTACTCCACTGATTAAGGCGATAATCACTGCTACTAGAACTCCACGATTAATAAATTCTTGGTTATCTAGTCTTTTATCAATACCAATAACTTTTTCTTCTAGGGTTTTAATTTCCCCTGATAGTTTTCCATCTAGGGTTTTAATTTCCCCTGATAATTCTGCCTGTCCAATTTCCAGTTTATTTAGTCTACCATCAATAATTTCTAGTTTTTGATTGACTTGAGCAAATTGCTTCTCCATTTTCTGATTGACT
>NZ_JADEWA010000719.1:0-1587 GCF_015207865.1 Dolichospermum sp. LEGE 00246 | reverse complement strand
CTTCTGTTACTTGGACTGAATTTCCTGCCGGACCACCAATGTTAGAAGCTTTAAACGTTGGCAGTATTGACTTTGGCTACACAGGAGAAGCACCTCCTGTATTTGCTCAAGCGGCTGGAGTTCCTCTGGTTTATGTTGCTTATGATCCTTATGGTACTAAATCGGAAGCAATTCTTGTTCATAAGGACTCACCAATTAAAAGTGTAGCTGACCTCAAGGGCAAAAAAGTGGCTTTTGCGAAAGGATCAAATACTAACTATTTGATAGTCAAAGCACTGCAAAAAGCCGGATTAAAATACACTGATATTAAGCCAACCTTCCTCACACCTGCTGATGGCCGTGCTGCTTTTGAAGGGAAAAATGTTGATGCTTGGGCAGTTTGGGATCCTTATTTAGCTGCTGCTCAAAAAGCCACAGGCGCACGTATTCTTACCGATGCCACTGGACTAGCTCCCAATCGAGGTTATTATTTGGCTGCTAAGTCCTTTGCCCAGAAAAATTCAGCAGGTTTAAAAACTGTCTTAGCTGGGGTAAGCAAAGTCAGTGATTGGGCAAAGGGTAATCCTAAAGATGTGGCAAAGTTACTTTCTCCCGTATTGGGTATAGATGCGGCTGTGTTAGAGGTAGCAGAAAAAAGACGCAAGTATGGCGTTTTGCCATTAACCAATGATGTAATTGCCAAACAACAAGAAATTGCTGATACTTTCTATAAAATAAACTTGATTCCCAAAGAAATCAAGGTTAAAGAAATAGTTTGGCAAGGTAAGAAATAATTTAGTAATTGGTAATTTAGTAATTGCTAATTATCAATTATTTATAAAAATCTTCCTTGACTTTCTATGCGTGAGAAAAAAATTAAATTCTTGAAAGAGTTATATATGGTAACAAACATCAATACACAGTGGCTAAAAACCGATGTTTTAGTAATTGGTGGTGGAACTGCGGGGACAATGGCAGGGATTAAAGCTAAACAGGCAAATCCTGATGCTGAGGTGTTAATTTTAGAGAAAGCGAATATTCGCCGTAGTGGAGCGATCGCCATGGGAATGGATGGAGTTAATACAGCCGTCATTCCTGGCAATTCTACCCCAGAACAATACGTCCGCGAAATCACCATTTCTAATGATGGTATTTTGCACCAAAAAGCCGTTTATCAAACAGGTAAATTAGGTTTTGAAACCATTCAAGAATTAGAAAGTTGGGGCGTTAAATTCCAAAAAGATCCCCAAGGGAATTATGACGTTAAACAAGTGCATCGGGTAGGTAAATATGTCTTACCCATGCCAGAAGGTAAAGACTTAAAAACCATTCTTACCCGCCAAGTTAAACGCCATAAAGTGAAAGTCACAAACCGCGTTATGGCAACTAGAATATTAGTAAAAGATGGTAAAGCCATTGGTGCAGTTGGATTTGATGTGCGCGGTGGTGATTTTGTAGTTATTCAAGCCAAAGCTGTTATCCTTTCTACAGGTGCTTGTGGACGTTTGGGTTTACCTGCATCTGGCTATCTTTATGGAACTTATGAAAATCCCACAAATGCCGGAGATGGTTATTCAATGGCTTATCATGCAGGAGCAGAATTAAGCA
>NZ_JADEWA010000718.1:0-1594 GCF_015207865.1 Dolichospermum sp. LEGE 00246 | reverse complement strand
CTTCTGTTACTTGGACTGAATTTCCTGCTGGACCACCAATGCTAGAAGCTTTAAACGTTGGTAGTATTGATTTTGGCTACACAGGAGAAGCACCTCCTGTATTTGCTCAAGCGGCTGGAGTTCCTCTAGTTTATGTTGCCTATGATCCTTATGGTACTAAATCGGAAGCAATTCTTGTTCATAAGGACTCACCAATTAAAAGTGTAGCTGACCTCAAAGGCAAAAAAGTGGCTTTTGCGAAAGGATCAAATACTAACTATTTGATAGTCAAAGCACTGCAAAAAGCCGGATTAAAATACACTGATATTAAGCCAACTTTCCTCGCACCTGCTGATGGCCGTGCTGCTTTTGAAGGGAAAAATGTTGATGCTTGGGCAGTTTGGGACCCTTATTTAGCTGCTGCTCAAAAAGCCACAGGCGCACGTATTCTTACCGATGCCACTGGACTAGCTCCCAATCGAGGTTATTATTTGGCTGCTAAATCCTTTGCCCAGAAAAATCCAGCAGGTTTAAAAACAGTTTTGGCTGGGGTAAGTAAAGTCAGTGATTGGGCAAAGGGTAATCCTAAAGATGTGGCAAAGTTACTTTCTCCTGTATTGGGTATAGATGCGGCTGTGTTAGAGGTAGCAGAAAAAAGACGCAAGTATGGCGTTCTGCCATTAACCAATGATGTAATTGCCAAACAACAAGAAATTGCTGATACTTTCTATAAAATTAACTTGATTCCTAAAGAAATCAAGGTCAAAGAAATAGTTTGGCAAGGTAAGAAATAATTTAGTAATTGGTAATTGGCAATAAGAAAATTGCTAATTATCAATTATTTCTAGAAATCTTCGTTGACTTTCTCTGCGTGAGAAAAAATTTAAATTCTTGAAAGAGTTTTATATGGTAACAAACATCAATACACAGTGGCTAAAAACCGATGTTTTAGTAATTGGGGGTGGTACAGCAGGGACAATGGCAGGAATTAAAGCCAAACAGGCAAATCCTGATGCTGAGGTGTTAATTTTAGAGAAAGCAAATATACGCCGGAGTGGGGCGATCGCTATGGGAATGGATGGAGTTAATACAGCCGTCATTCCTGGCAATTCTACTCCAGAACAATACGTCCGCGAAATCACAATTTCTAATGATGGTATTCTGCACCAAAAAGCCGTTTATCAAACAGGTAAATTAGGTTTTGAAACCATTCAAGAATTAGAAAGTTGGGGCGTTAAATTCCAAAAAGATCCCCAAGGAAATTATGACGTTAAACAAGTGCATCGGGTAGGTAAATATGTCTTACCCATGCCAGAAGGTAAAGACTTAAAAACCATTCTTACCCGTCAAGTTAAACGCCATAAAGTGAAAGTTACAAATCGCGTTATGGCAACTAGAATACTAGTAAAAGATAGTAGAGCCATTGGCGCAGTTGGATTTGATGTGCGCGGTGGTGATTTTGTAGTTATTCAAGCCAAAGCAGTTATTCTTTCTACAGGTGCTTGTGGACGTTTGGGTTTACCTGCATCTGGCTATCTTTATGGAACTTATGAAAATCCCACAAATGCCGGAGATGGTTATTCAATGGCTTATCATGCAGGAGCAGAATTAAGCA
>NZ_JADEWA010000717.1:0-1599 GCF_015207865.1 Dolichospermum sp. LEGE 00246 | reverse complement strand
TTCAACTCGTTCCCAGTCTCTGACTGGGAATGAATTCTAGAAGGCTCTGCCTTCAATGATATTAGAGGCAGAGCCTCACCAACTGCATTCCTAGTCAGAGACTAGGAACGAGATGTGGTGGGGATTTGAGATTAACGCAAATCAAGCCGCTACGGGGAGGAATAGTTAAAGAAACATTGTTATCCTTCCATGTAATTTCCCCATTGCCAAATAAAACTTGATGTGGTTTATTTGGCAAATTACGACAATCTATATTCACTGTGATAGATTCAGTTCCCACATTCACAGCAATAATTAATTCTTCACTTTCTAGAGTTCGGGCAAATACATAAACTGTTCCTACTGCATAAAGAACTTGATAACTACCAATTCGCAAAGCCGGGTGATTTTGACGAATAGAAATTAATTGTTTGTGAGTATTTAAAATGTCTTGATTCCAATCAGATTCTAGGGGGAAAACACGGCGACAATCTGGATCTATGCCTCCAGGTAAACCAACTTCATCACCATAATAAATACTAGGCGCACCGGGAAAAGTAAATAACAACAGATTACATAATTCTACACTTACTTGATCACCATCAGCAATACTAATTAACCTGGCTGTATCATGGCTACTGAGGACGTTTAATTGAGTTAGTTGAATTTCCCAAGGATATAATTCTAAAAGGCTGTGAATTTTGGCTGCATAACCAGCCGCATCTAGGGCAGGATAGGGATAATAACTCTGAGATTCTACCAATTCTAATACAATGCGATCGCCTACTGCAAACGCCAGCACTGCCTCATTAAATAAATAATTCAATACCCCATCAAATTGCGTCCCATCAAGCCATTCACGGGCATCTGTCCAAACCTCACCGACAATATAAGCATGAGGATTAATACCTTTAACTCGCTGGCGAAATTCCTGCCAAAAACCCGGAGTTTTAATGTCATAAGGCACATCTAACCGCCAACCATCAATGCCAAATTCCAGCCAATATTCGGCAATTTTCATGATATACTCCTTCACATCTGGATGATCATGATTAAAGGTTGGTAAAGAGCGAATCCCCGCCCAAGCATCATAGTTAGCAGGTAAATTACCATCATAAGGGGCAAGCGGCCAATCTTGAATTTTAAACCAATTTACCCAAGGAGAATTAGAACCATTTTCTAACACATCATGGAAAAAGAAAAAGCCTCGACTAGAATGATTAAATACGCCATCAAGAACTATTTTCATATTGCGGGCGTGGGCGGCATCTATTAATACTCGCAAAGCCTGATTACCCCCCAACATCGGATCAACCTGGTAATAATCATGGGTATGATAACGATGATTACTAGCAGATTGAAAAATGGGTGTAAAGTAAATCGCTGTAATTCCTAAACTTTCGATATAGTCTAATTGTTCTATCACACCCCACAAATCACCACCTTTATAGCCTTGATATGTAGGTGGTGCATCCCATACTTCTAAATTGCTATTATAAGGGAAATGCCGAAAACCCTTGAAGATGTAGCTGACTTAGGAAGCTACATCTGTGCTTTAGACAAGGGATGAAGGCTAGTTGCTTTCCTTTATCCTGCATTGACGTTAATCGCGTTGCTGTT
>NZ_JADEWA010000107.1:0-13389 GCF_015207865.1 Dolichospermum sp. LEGE 00246 | reverse complement strand
TTTATTTCTATGAGAAATTTAAACTAATAGTAAACTTATCATCAACTAATAAAATGTCTCCTTTGGTTAGTGTAATTTCATATCTTTGTAATTGTCGTTTAAAGATGCGAAGTGAGACAAACAATGGCTAAATCTCGTCAATCGTCATTTCGACAAATTTTAGTAACAAGAATACTACTGGTATTTGTCCCAGTTTTATTAGTAGGAGAAATGGTTGCCCTCAATAAAGCTCGTTCTAGTCTGTTAAATACTGCCCGACAAAATTTAACAGAAAGTGCGGTTAACAAAGGAGAAAAAATTAGTGATGATATTGCCGCTTTGCGCTCCAATTTAATTACAGCCAGTCAGACAAAAGTAATTAAATCCGGTTCACCTTTCCAAATTGAACAATTTCTTAAACAGCTACACAAACAACTGCCAACCAAAATTAATTGTCTCCAATTCACCCACATTAAAAAAGGTGAAATAATAGCCAGTAGTTGTGGTATTCAAGAAATTACCCCATCCGGCTTATCTGCCACCAGTGATGATGTTGATATTCAATTCATATTACCATCTCAATCTGGAAAAACTGGTAAAAGAGACAAACAAAATCAACTCCAGTTATTTTTATCAATTCCTATTGCTAATCAACGTGGTAATTTAGCTTACCGATTAAGCATTAAAACCACATTGTATCAACAAAATCCCAATCATCCAGGCTCATTGACGGGTCTTTTAGTAGTCATTGCCGAAGATGGTAGAGTTTTAGCCCACACATTATTTCCAGAAAGAGTCGGTACTAATATTAAAAATTATGCCGATGTGGAAAGAATACAAGCTATAGTGAAAAATGCTTTAGATGGAAGTAATAATTCCAGTAATTTATCCTTTGTTGAAGGAGAGGAACTAGTTACAGGTTTTACAGCTACTACTAAACCTATCACCACAAGACCATCACAAAGATGGATTGTCCTAGCAGTTACAAGTGTAGAAAATGCCCTATTTGGTTTAGAAGAAATTAAACTAATTCTCATTGTTTTAACAGTCGGTTTAATTGGTGCAAGTTTATTGGCATCATTTTATTTAGTTCCTTATTTAGCTGGTCCTGTTGAAGAACTCCGCGATTATGCTGTTAATCTTCATAGTCACCACGCAGCACAACCCATTCCACGTAACTTCAAGATTCGGGAGTTTAACCAATTAGCACAAGCATTAGATCAAATGGTCGAAAGACTCAAAGATTGGGCTGAAGAATTAGAAATTGCTTGGAAAGAAGCTAAATCAGCTAACCAAGTAAAAAGCCAATTTTTAGCTACAACTTCCCATGAGTTAAGAAATCCCTTGAATATTATTATTAATTGTGTACGGTTAGTCCGTGATGATTTATGCGACAGTAGAGAAGAAGAATTAGAATTCCTCAAAAAAGCTGATGATACAGCAATTCATTTATTAAAGATAATTAATGATTTGCTAGATATTTCTAAAATAGAAGCTGGTAAACTTTCCGTAACTACAGTACCGCTGGATTTACGGCAATTATTATTAGAGGTAATTAACTTACAATCAGTTAATATCCAACATAAAGGACTGCAATTAATTTGTGATATAGGTGATAAACCTATTCCTATAAAATCTGATGCCATTAAACTTAAACAAGTGTTAATTAATATTATTGGTAATGCCACTAAATTCACTGATGAAGGGAGTATTCAAATTACCACAAATATTTATCAGCATCAGCATTATGTTTTAGTTTTCATAAAAGATACAGGAATTGGTATTGACCCAGGAGAACAAGGTAAACTATTCCGTCCTTTTGTCATGGTTGACGGTACAACTACACGCAAGTTTGAAGGAACTGGATTGGGTTTAGCAATTTCTCGGAATTTAATTGAACTCATGGGTGGTAAAATCACCTTAGAGAGTTTGGGGTTAAATCAAGGAACAACAGTAATTATTAAATTACCTTTGATTGATCTGGCTTTATTACCTAATCCAGAAAAAAAAGATGTGGTTAGAAATGGAGTCAGGAGTTAATTCTGGCTCTCGGAAATGTTCGACAAACAATGAATTTCAAATTACAACCCTCCTAAAATGAAGCGACTTTTTTCAGGTATTTTTGTGGTGACAGCTTTATTACTAACTCCTGGTTGTTCATCAAATACTAAGTCTACGGAAACACAGGTTTCACCTAGTATGATGATGAATCATGAGGGACATTCTATGGGAAATATGAATCATGGGGATAATTCACAAATAACTACTAAGGTTAAATTAACTGCTCCGAAAAGTTTATCACCAAATCAACCGATTAACTTAGTTATTGATATTCAAGATGTGTCTGGTAAACCTGTTAATAAGTTTGACATTTTCCAGGAAAAAATCATGCACTTAATTATTATTAGTGATGATTTACGATCTTTTGCTCATATTCATCCCGAATATAAAGAAAATGGTCGCTTTGAAGTGACTGCAAATTTTCCAGAATCAGGTAATTATACACTTTTCAGTGATTATAAACCTGCTGGAAATAAGGAAAATGTCTCATTAATGAATATCACAATTCCCGGTTCAGTTCCTTTACCAAAAAATTTAGAAAAGTTCAGCAAGACTAAAACTATCTCAGATACTCAGGTTAATCTGAATATTTCTGAAAAAAATATTCAAGCTGGTCAAGAAGTAACTTTAAGTTTCGATTTAAAAGACAATAAAAATCAACCAATTCAAGATTTACAGCCTTATTTGGGGGAAAAAGGACATTTAGTAATTATTAAAAGTTCGTCTCCCCTCACTGCATCTGATTATATCCATGCACACGCAATGAAAGATCCTGCTGACGGAAAGGTTGAATTTCATACTAAATTTCCCAAACCAGGAACATATAAAATGTGGATGCAATTTAATCGCAATGGACAAATCAAAACCGCAGATTTTTGGGTAAATGTAGAATAGAAAATCGTAGGTTGGGTTAAGCGACAGCGCAACCCAAAAACAATTTTAGAGAACTTCACAAAAAGAAATACTCAGTAGACATCTCCAAAAATTCAATATGCGTAGCCCGAAATCCTTTTAGGGACAATTCATGAATTGTCCCTACATCTTTTTTGGAGATGTCTAAACAGGATCTTTTTCCTGGAAAGAACCATTTCTAATTCTGTAAGTGTTTCCGCAGCAACAAGAATGTGATGGAAATCAAAAGCATAACGAACTGCTTGAGAATTGATAAGTTTGGGAGTTAGTAACCGACTCACAAAACAATTAGTGTCAATAACAATTCTTTGCTCAATCATCACTTTCAAGAATTTCCTTGAGCTTTTCTTCTGTCATACCTTTTACTTCGGCATTTTTACCAACTTGATCACAAAATCCCTGAAACTCATTTTTTAGCAATTTAGTTAATCTTTGATACTCTAAGACAGATAGCACTACAACTAAATCTTGTTCCTGACGCTGAATGGTTATTGGTTCTTTTTGAGCTTTATCTAAAAATTCTGTAAAATTTTGTTTTGCTTCTGTGGCAGATAAATAAATCATAATATACCTCCTTTCTTTTTATCATAACTCAAACTGGTTATTCGACGTGATTAAATAAATTCCCATTTCTAAGATTAAAAATAAACATCCTGTAAATCCTGATTCAGATAAAGGTTTATATAGCATTTCCTAGTCTAATGAAGTACAAAATGATCTGCGTTTATCTGCGTCCATCTGCGTTTGATTATTAACTCTTGTACCTCACTTGAATGGGAATTGCTATATTCACTTACCCGTTTTGCGTTAGGTTGCGACTATCTACAGTTTTATCTTGAATATTCATACAAATTTTAACGCAGGGTTGTTTGTGCATTTGCTATAATTATAACTCAATGATATGGCTACGCTGCGCTATCAGACAATTATTATAAAAAAGGATACCGCCATGAATACATCTGTTAAAACAATCAAAGTCTACGACGAAATTGTAGATTTCATTGCTGCTGGTACTACTCCCGAAAGTGTAATTAACTTCCACCTTTCCGAAACAGCGCAAAACCGTTTAGAGGATTTAATTGATAGTGCTAAAAATAATGAACTAACGAGACAAGACAAGGAAGAATTAGAGTATTTTTTGACGTTAGAACACATTATTAGATTAGCTAAAGCTAAGGCTCATAAATATATTAACGCTGAGGGTAAATAAGGTGTCTCGTACTTACATTAATTTAGAAATAAGGCGTTTAGTTGTGGAACGTGCTGGTAATATCTGTGAATATTGTCTAATTTCAGAAGAAGATACTACATCTTGTCAAGTTGATCATATCATTAGTGTCAAACATGGTGGAGCAAGTACAGATGATAATCTTTGTTATGCTTGTGTTTTCTGTAATTTGCAAAAAGGTACAGATTTAGGTTCAATTAATTGGGAAACTGGTGAGTTAGTCAGATTTTTTAACCCTCGTAGAGACTTTTGGGGTGATCATTTTCAACTTAATGAAGCTATCATTCAACCATTAACAGATATTGGTGAAGTAACAGCCCGTATTCTCGATTTTAACAAAAATGAACGGATTATAGAAAGACAATTATTAATAGAAGTTGCTAAGTATCCACCAATAGCAGCAAAAGAAAAAATGAGTAAGAATTAGTGTCAAAGTAAAGTAGGTTGGGTTGACGCAAGGAAACCCAACATTTATACATTTTGCGTTGGGTTTCGTTCCTCAATCAAAAATTAAAAAGGTGGTAATTCCTTCAGAATTGTGAAGCGAATATGGTTAATAGCTAAGTCACCCAGTGAAACCTCTTCTTTTGTTAAGCGGATGCCATTTCTGCTTAAGGTTTCAAAGGTGATGCCTTTACCAATTTCAATGTGGTACCAGCATAAGCCCATAAAGAACCGTGTAGGGTATGGTCCACCTTCTTCGAGATCATCAGGATTAGATTCCATTGGCAACCAACCAATCCCCGGAATATAGAATTCTAACCAAACATGATTAAAATCGGGTTGGAGAGGAACGCCCTGGTGTTCAGCATAGACTGGACATTTATATCTGCCAACTGTACGACAAGGAATACCATTAAGGCGACAAAGTGCTAGTAATACACCTACATATTCTCCACAAGAACCAGTACCTCGTTCTAAGGCAATATCGGGTGAGTCAATATGGGGTTTAATGGCATAGGACAATTGATCATAGACATAGTTACGGATACTGTACATTTTCCGTAATATGTTAGTTTCCGAACCAACTGCTGTGCGGGCTGCACGGATAACAATATCGGTATCCATTGCTAAATCGTCATCATCTACTAGATAGCGGGTTTTTAATTCTGGTGACAGTTCTGGAATATCTTCCACGTCTCTAGGAGTGATGCGATGTTTAATGCCGCGGACTTCTACTAATGCCTTCCAGCCAAATATGTGACGTTCACCGGGGGCCAGGCTATCAAATTTAAATACGGCTACTCTTTGTCCGTCAATGATTTCTTCAGTGAAAGGTAAACCAATATGTTCAACTTGTTGGACTTTTTGCCGTTGGGTTTCTGAGGGGAGGGCAATGCGCCATTCTATATCGGCTAAGTAAACTTCATCAAGGGGGGAAATTTCCTCAACATAAGACATTTCTATGAGATAGCCATTGGAGAGGGCGTAGCGTTTATCCTCCTGGTAGTGATATTGTAGGGAATGAATGAATGTGCGATCGCGGTAAGTTAATTCAAAACAGGGGTCAGCGTTGGGATTATCCCGAATATAAGGTTCTTCGCTGGAGTATGCCACATAAACATGATCTTTGCCTGTGTCATCCTGTCCGTGAACGGCGATACCTGTAGGAGAGTCAAAAGGCGTGAGAACACTAAAACGGACTTCTCCAGTTGCCCTATCCATAGAGTAAACTGTTTGTTCCGTGCGATCGCATACCCACAAAGTTTCTTTACTAACTGCTAAATTTTGTATACCGACACCAGGGGCATAAAATCTGGTTATTTCCTTGCGGGTATCCCGGTCAAAAATCAAAATATAGCCAAGTCTTTGGCAACTAACATAAACGGTAGATTCCCAAACGGCCACACCATCAGCCGGATAGGGTAAAGTCACAAAATGCTCTAACCCTAAAGATGCCAATTTACATAAATAGACACTGTTCCCACGAGTCACCCACAGATCATCCTCCCACACAGCTAAACCAGTAACTTCTTGAAATTCACGGACTTGGTGGGGATTGATAATTTTGCTGTTATCGGTAAGGGGGTCAATTTCTAATAAATGACCTTTAACCGTATCAATAGCAATAAGTCTATCTTTAATGGAAGCAATACCATAGAGAGTAGCAGCAGTAACTGGTCTGATTATTTTTTGCCCAAACATCTGGCTCACCGTCAAACTGGGTAGTGGAACACTCATAAATTATTATTTATTAACAACAGTTGCTATAGAGCAAGGAGTCAGGAGTCACCGAGTCACCGAGTCACCGAGTCACCGAGTCACCGAGTCCAGGAGTCCAGGAGTCACCGAGTCAGGAGTCAGGAGTCACCGAGTCAGGAGTCAGGAGTCACCGAGTCTGGAGTAAGAAGGAAGAAGAAAGAATAAAATTACCCAATGACTAATGACTAATGACTAATGACTAATGACCAATGACCAATTCCACATTTTTGGACATCACTAAATTATGATCGGATTTTGTAACCATTTCCTGTAACCTACACGATGTCTGCTCATTCTTTACCTGAATCTACCCACCTCTGGCATGGTTTGGAAGTTGAAAAAGCCTTAGAAATGCTTGATAGTGACGCAAACAGCGGCTTAACCTCCCAAGAAGTTGAACAGCGTCGTCAGAAGTATGGACTCAATGAACTCGAAGAAAATGGAGGTCGTAGTCCTTGGCAAATTCTGCTAGATCAGTTTACCAATATCATGTTATTGATGCTGATTGCCGTTGCTCTTATTTCTGGCTTTTTGGATTTAGTGGCTTTGACTGGGGGGACATTAAAACCCGGTGAAGTGCCATTTAAAGACACAATTGCCATTATGGCTATAGTTATCCTCAATGGTATTTTGGGCTATGTGCAAGAAAGCAGGGCCGAAAAAGCTCTAGCAGCCTTGAAAAAACTGTCTTCTCCCTCAGTGCGAGTCCTGCGTGACGGTAAACTGGGGGATGTGGCGGCTAAGGAGCTAGTACCGGGGGATGTGATGCTGCTGGAAGCGGGTGTACAAATAGCTGCGGATGGTCGCTTAATAGAACAGTCTAATTTGCAAGTGCGAGAATCGGCTCTTACAGGTGAAGCCGAAGCTGTCAATAAGCAAGCCATACTTACACTACCAGAAGATGCACCATTAGGCGATCGCCTCAATTCAGTTTTTCAAGGTACGGAAGTTGTCCAAGGTCGGGCAAAGGTACTGGTAACTCACACCGGAATGCGAACAGAACTAGGCAAAATTGCCGCTATGTTGCAGTCTGTGGACGGAGAACCTACGCCTTTACAGCAACGCATGACCCAATTGGGTAATGTTCTCGTCAGTGGTTCTTTAATTCTTGTAGCCATAGTAGTTGGTGGTGGACTTATTCATGATCTAACTAAAGGAATAGGTTGGAAGAATTTACAAGAATTAGTGGAAGTTTCTTTAAGTATGGCGGTGGCGGTAGTTCCTGAAGGTTTACCTGCGGTAATCACCGTGACTCTGGCTTTGGGAACTCAGCGTATGGTCAAGCATCACGCTTTAATTCGCAAACTCCCAGCCGTAGAGACTCTTGGTTCTGTAACTACTATTTGTTCTGATAAAACCGGAACTCTAACTCAAAATAAAATGGTGGTACAGTCGGTGTACACCAATAATTCTACCTTTCGCGTCACTGGAGAAGGTTACACCCCCATTGGCGATTTTCAATTAAATGGTGAAAAAGCCAGTTTAGATGAAGTCCCGGAAATTTCCGCCTTGCTTGTTCCTTGTGCTGTTTGTAATGATGCTGTTTTGCAACAACAACAAGGAGTATGGGCAATTTTAGGCGACCCCACTGAAGGGGCTTTAGTTACCTTGGCAGGAAAAGCCGGAATTGAACAAGACCAATGGAGTAGTAAATTACCTCGTGTTTCCGAATTTCCCTTTTCTTCTGAACGGAAGCGCATGAGTGTGATTTGTCAACTAGAAGCTGTAGCCACTGGTGATACTTCTTTAACCGCTATTGACCCAGCCATTGCTGGTTTTGTGGAATCTGAAAAATACTTAATGTTTACCAAGGGTTCACCAGAATTAACTTTGGAAAGGTGTACAAAAATCCATTTAGGTAATCACTCGATTCCTATTAGTGACGAACACCGCAGCCAAATTTTGGTAGCTAATGACCAAATGGCGGGTAAAGGTTTGCGGGTGTTAGGTTTTGCTTATAAACCTTTAGCTGAAGTTCCCCCAGATGGTTCTCATGATACATCTGAGGTAGATTTGGTCTGGTTGGGGTTGGTGGGAATGCTAGACGCGCCTCGTCCAGAAGTGAGGGCGGCTGTGCAAGAATGTCGCCACGCGGGAATCCGTCCGATTATGATTACTGGCGACCATCAATTAACTGCTCAGGCGATCGCTATTGATTTGGGAATTGCCCAAGAGGGTGATAGAGTCCTCACTGGTAAGGAATTACAACTTCTCAGTGACCAGGAATTAGAGGAACAGGTTGACCTAGTGAGTATTTACGCGAGAGTCTCCCCTGAACACAAATTAAGAATTGTCCAAGCTTTGCAACGTCGCGGGCGATTTGTGGCGATGACAGGCGATGGGGTGAATGATGCTCCCGCCCTCAAACAAGCCGATATAGGCATTGCTATGGGCATCACAGGCACAGATGTGAGCAAAGAAGCCAGCGATATGATCCTCCTAGATGACAACTTCGCCACCATAGTTGCTGCCACGAAGGAAGGTAGAGTTGTTTATACCAATATTCGCCGCTTTATTAAATACATTTTGGGTAGTAATATTGGGGAAGTTCTCACCATTGCGGCTGCGCCATTGTTGGGATTAGGAGGCGTTCCTTTGAGTCCTTTGCAAATTCTCTGGATGAATTTGGTAACAGACGGTTTACCAGCTTTAGCATTAGCTGTAGAACCCCCTGAACCTGATGTGATGGAACGTCCTCCCTTTAGTCCCCGTGAAAGTATTTTTGCTAGGGGTTTAGGTTCTTACATGATTCGCATTGGGATTGTCTTCGCTGTGATTACAATTATCCTCATGGAATGGGCTTACCATCATTCTCATGCAGCCGGGTATCAAGGACATGAAGATACTTGGAAGACAATGGTATTTACTTCATTATGTCTAGCACAAATGGGTCATGCGATCGCCATTCGTTCTAATAATAGACTTACCATCGAAATGAATCCCTTTTCTAATCCCTTTGTCTTGGGGTCAGTCATTGTCACCACGATTTTGCAATTGATGTTAATTTATGTTCCACCCCTGCAAAGTTTCTTTGGTACTCATGCACTGAGTTTAGAAGAATTAGCAATTTGTATCGGTTTTAGTGCTTTAATGTTTGTCTGGATTGAAGGTGAGAAGATATTCTTCCGCTTAATGGGCAAAAAAAGTGTTTAATTGGTAAATTGTCAGAATCAGGATTTACAGGATTTCATTTCATTATCTTTGTATTTTTTATCCTGATTCTGATATTTATTACCAATTAGTCATCAATATGTATCTAAAAATCAACTTCGACGAGATAAGAAAACCCTTTGGGTGCAGGGACAATTCTAGAATTAATTAGGAGATAGATATCATGGGTGAATCCAAACGCAGAAAACAGCAAGATCCCAACTACGGGAAAGTTAAAAATCCTGTCAAAAATCTCATGAAAGTTTTTTGCCCATTCTTTGAAGATTACGATAATTTATCTCATCTCGATGGTGATACTATATCGTTGATGATAGCTAAACAGGGTTATAAAGAAACGGGTTTGAAAGGCCTAATTGTCACAGGATATCTCGCTGAACATTTATTAAAAGACTATCCTCCCGAATCTGAATTAGTCCAAGCCTTCAAACAACATGGAAATATTTATGTTACTTCCACATTAGCCTTAGCATATTTGGAGAATGATATAAACAAAGAGGAAAATCTTAGGAATTTTGATACATACGACCCATTAAATGACTTTATATGTATGAAAAGCGATTCTAAAAAGTACCAAGTAAGTTTGGTGACAGGATCTTAAAAAAATTTTCTCATCTCCCACAAAATCCCCAAAAGAATCCCGGCGACTGGAAGTCACGGCTACACAAGCAAAACCCACCTGCGTGGGTTTTAAATTTCCCTAGTCCGCCTACGCGGAATGTGGGTTGTATATCCGTGATTTCTAATCGCCAGCTTATTTCTGCAAAATTGGGATGCTCCCAATAGGTTTCTCATCTCAAAGATAACTTATTATAAGTAGTGAGACAGAATTAATTACACAATGTCATTGTGTTAGCGCAGCGTGGCGTTAGCCATAGGGAACAAAGTGAAATGAAGCAATCGCCAGGGTTGTGATTGCTTCCCTTCGCTCGCAATGACTGTAAATATTTTTGTCCAATTACTTAGAAGTCAGGGATTTTGAATCCTTAGCCATTATGTACTTAAAAACTTTACACCTCAAACAATTTCGGAATTACCAAAACCAAAAAGTTGAATTTACTGCTGCTAAAACAATTTTGGTGGGTAATAATGCTCAAGGAAAATCGAACTTGTTAGAGGCTGTGGAGTTATTGGCAACATTGCGATCGCACCGGATGGCACGCGATCGTGATTTAATTAAGGAAGGTGAATCTACAGCCCAAATTCATGCCACCCTAGACCGGATTCATAGCCATAGCGATTTAACTCTCACCTTCCGTCGTCAAGCGCGTCGCACCGTCGCCATAAATGGGCAAATAGTCCCCAGACAAATGGACTTTCTCGGTGTTCTCAATGCAGTAGAGTTTTCTAGTTTGGATTTAGAATTGGTGCGTGGTAGTCCTGAAATTCGTCGCAACTGGCTAGATACACTCTTAATTCAATTAGAACCAGTTTATGCTCACATTTTGCACCAATATCACCAAGTTTTACGCCAGCGCAATGCTTTTTTAAAACTTTATCTAAATACACCAGAAAAATCTCTACAATCAGAACTAGCTATCTGGGATGCACAATTAGTAACTGCTGGTACAAAGGTGATTATGAGAAGAAATAGAGCTATTCAACGATTAGCTCCTATAGCTTCTGCATGGCACGCTAGTATTAGTGGAGCATCCGAAATTCTGCAAATCAATTATGCTTCTAATATTCCCCTGGAAAAAACCTCTCCTCAAGAATTACAAGCAGCCTTTTTTGCTAAACTTCAACAAAGAGCAGTTGCAGAATCACATCGAGGGATAACGTTAGTCGGACCCCACCGCGATGAAATAGAATTAATTATTAATCAAACTCCTGCCCGTCAATATGGTTCTCAAGGTCAACAAAGAACATTAGTTTTAGCTTTGAAATTAGCCGAATTACAATTAATTGAGGAAGTGATTAATGAACCACCTTTGTTATTATTAGATGATGTTTTAGCCGAATTAGATCCATCTCGTCAAGGTCAATTACTTGATGCTATTCAAGACCGATTTCAAACCTTGATTACTACTACTCATTTAGGTGCTTTTGATTCTCAATGGTTGAAATCTTCCCAGATTCTATCTGTGAGTGCGGGAAAAATTGACAACTAATACCAATTTTATAGCAATTCCCAATCTCAATAAATACACCCCAACCGCCCTAAGGCTATACCCCCTTAGTCCCCAGAATTTTTTGAAGCTAAATAGAAATTATTATTATAATAGAAAAACACTTTGCAAACATTGGAGATTTTCAACTACCCGAAATCGTCAGAAAATAATGGCACATCATAAAATTTAAACTTTTGGTCTACCGTAATTATTGTTAAACCTTCCACCAAAGCTTGAGAAATTAACATCCTATCAAACGGGTCTTTATGATGCCAAGGCAAACTACCCACATTTAAACAATGCTCCGCCGAAATATCCAAAACTTGAAACCGATTATCCCGAAGCACCGCCAACAAATCATCGGGTTGCTTCAACTTTCCTAACGAAGTTTTAATCGCTATTTCCCATATTGTTGCTGCGCTAACAAAACTATCATTGACTGGATTTCTAATAATTTCTCGCACATCTGCCGACAACTTTGGGTCATTTGCTAACCACCACAATAAAACATGGGTATCTAATAAAAACCCCATTAACCTTTTCCATAAAACATAGCGTTAATCTCCTCTGACTCATCATCAAAATCATCAGCCATCCAAACGCGCCCTTCCCAAGCCCCAGGAGTCCGTGGCTCAGGTTCCGCTTCATAGCGGATCAAACGCACCAATGGTTTACCCTCTCGACTAATGACCACATCTTCACCCTCTAACACTGAATCTATTAATTCGAGAAGATATGCCCTTGCTTCTTGAACTGTTGCATTCTTCATAGACAAAAAAACAAAGAGATTAAAATCTAATTATAAGATGAAAATAATAATTCAGAACAACTTAAACAAGCTATTTTAAAACTGATATAAACCGAAAAAACCATAGAAGATAGTAATAATCAGTACGGCGTATTTTATTAAGTAAAAGATAAATTAAATTGAGTCACCGTTTAAATATGCTTTAGAGAAAAAATACTGTTCTTAGATTTTAATTAACGTCCAAAACCATAACAAAAAAACATAGCGCGTCAGGGTAGCTTCAAGATGATTTTGGATATGTGAAGTAAATCTCCTGTATTGGCTATTAGTACAGCTGATGGTGGGGTACAATTGTTAATTATCAGCCGTCCTAATCTGGGTGAAAAAGGCAATTAATGTCATATAAATTTTTCTGTTCACCTACTTAATTAAATTTTTCTAGTCTTTTAAAAATGTGTAGAATGATTACAGTTAGAACAGCGCCCATTAATCCTAATTGCCATAAACCACACCCAGCCGCAATTCCCAAAGCAGCGGATACCCAAATTGCAGCAGCAGAAGTTAATCCGTGAACTTCTGGAGATTTTGATGATCGGGAAGATTGACGCAAAATCTCCCCAGCGCCTAAAAACCCCACTCCAGCAGCGATACCTTGAACTACACGACTAATAGCATCAGCACTAAGTTGTGTCCCACCTGTTTGGATAGCAATCAGAGTAAATACAGATGAACCTAAACTGACTAACATATGGGTTCTTAAACCAGCCGGTTTATTTTTTAGTTGTCGTTCTAAGCCAATTATAGCCCCAATAAACAAGGCGAAACACAGACGAAGACCGGTGTTTAGCCAGTCACTACTGGCAATATAGTAAGGGTTAATCAAGTTCTGTTGGTGGTAAATAGTTTGATAGGGAAATTTGTGAAATTAGTCATAAAATATGGGTGTATTGTCCATACTAATTGGTAATATAGTAACAAAA
>NZ_JADEWA010000716.1:0-1602 GCF_015207865.1 Dolichospermum sp. LEGE 00246 | reverse complement strand
CCCCACCCCCCTGCTTGCCCTCACCCATGAATATTGACAATAAGCACACTATATTACCGATTTTCTATAAAAAATATGAAATTTAGAGCTTGGGCAACTAGAGTTATCCTGATTTTTTTGATGTTAGCTACCCTGATTGTGGCTGTATTTATTGGGGGTGCAAGACAAAAACACAATCAAACAATTGCATCCACTTCAGAGGTGACAACGTGGAATCAGTATTCACCAGGGCAATTACAATCAGCAGTAACTAAGCCAGAAAATAAGCAAAAATTAAGACCATCTCCCACAAAGATGAATAAAATTAATCCTCTATATATAACTACTAGGGATTTTGCTAATTATAGACCTAAGTTTGCCCAGGTTAAGGTTGATCCTAGCAATTATGGCGATCGCTATACAGCAGATATTAATGGTGTCCCGTTTAATAATCAAGCCATTATTGTCCTTCATGAAACTACTAATTCTACTTCTAGTGCCATTAATTTTTTTCAAACACGCCATGATGATGAAAATGTTCAAGCCAGTTATCATGCCATAATTGCCTTAGATGGACAGGTGATTTATTTAGTACCTCCAGAAAAACGCGCTTTTGGTGCTGGTAATTCGGTATTTAAAGGTGCTAATGGGGTGGAAACTGTGCGAACTAATCCCAATTTACCCCCATCTGTCAATAATTTTGCCTATCATGTATCCCTAGAAACCCCTCCAGATGCTTGGGGTAAAAGTAATATAGAATCACATTCAGGATATACAGAGGCTCAATATAATTCTTTAGCTTGGTTAATTGCTCAAAGTCAAGTTCCTGATGAGAGAATTACTACTCATCGTGCTGTAGATGTGGGGAATGGGAAGGTTGATCCTTTGAGTTTTGATGGTGATAAATTTCTCAACAAGTTGCATTCTTTTCGACAGTTACAAACTTTTAATTAGTTCGTAAAACAAAATTCTGATGGTTTACTTTAGTCTAATTTATTACTGCAATGGGCGATTGGAAATCACAGCTACACAGACAAAACCCACCTTCGTGGGTTAAAAACCTTGATTTTTCATTAATCTAAATAGGTTGACTAAACAAACCTACAATAAATATTGTTTGACATCAAGGGAATGGTAGATCCCCGTTATGCAGAAGTTTGGATAAGTAGTATTATTTTGTTAATCAGTGGAAAAGAGTTAATTTTACTGACAAGTGACTACTTATTCAAAGTTTTTTTGTTTTTGTAGTTTATCAATTAGAATATGTACTTTTGTTGATGGTTTAGTACATCCATCTTCGTTGGGATGATTATTTTCTAGTTTAATAGCATGATTAATTGCTTTTTCTTGATTGGATTTGAGTTTTTCATATAGCAATTTATCACTTTTATTATAATTTTCTCCTGGGTTTAAAATACCCTCTTTTCTCATTTCTGATTCTAGCTTTGGACGTAATTCATCATAACTACTAAGAGGACTGGTAGTATAACAACAATGGAGTAAAAACCAAAATTCAAAACAGAGTATTGATGTTATAGATTCAAAATTATATTTTTTTGCTGTGCTGAGAGCTTTTTTATATTTCTCTGGTTTATTATCATCATCAAATATACAAAATACTTG
>NZ_JADEWA010000715.1:0-1604 GCF_015207865.1 Dolichospermum sp. LEGE 00246 | reverse complement strand
GAGCAAGGGGGCAGGGGGCAGGGGGCAGGGTTTATTGAAGATTCCTCTGCGCCTCTGCGAGAGCAAAAAATCTAATTCAAGTACCCAAAAATCAGCCTAAAACCCGATAACCAATATCTCGGCGATAATACATTTCATCAAATTGAATGCTCCTTATACCTGCATAGGCTTGAGCTAAAGCTGCTTGAAAATCCTCACCCAAGCCAGTGACATTTAACACCCTACCGCCATCTGTCACAACTTCCTGGACGGCATTTAACCTTGTCCCCGCGTGAAAAACCGTCGCCCCGGCGGTTTGGGCTGCGGCAAAACCAGTAATTACCTTACCCTTAATATACTCTCCCGGATAACCACCAGAAGCAGCCACCACCGTCGCCGCAGCCCCTTGTTTCCAAGCAATCGGCGGCATATCTCCTAACCGCTGTTCTACACAAGCCAAGATTAAGTCTTCCAAAGGTGTTTCTAGCATTGGTAAAATCACTTGGGTTTCTGGATCACCAAAGCGACAGTTAAATTCTAAAACCCGAAAATCCCCATCTGGTGAAATCATTAACCCCGCATACAAAATGCCTCGGTAGTCAATGCCCCTACTTTGTAAGGCGTGAATAGTTCTTTCTAATACTTCTGTTTGTACCCGTGCCATTAACTCCGGTGTCGCAATTGGCGCAGGAGCATAAGCACCCATGCCTCCAGTATTGTCTCCTGTATCACCTTCACCAACACGCTTATGATCTTGAGCAGGTAATAATGGACGAATGGTTAAACCATCGGTGAAAGCTAAAATAGATACTTCTTGCCCGACTAAACATTCTTCAATGACGACGGAACTACCAGCAGATCCAAATTGTCCTTGAAAAATTGCCTCAATTGCTGCTTCAGCTTGGGCAATGGTTTCAGCAACTGTGACACCTTTACCAGCCGCTAAACCATCGGCTTTAATCACAATGGGCGCACCTGCGGATTGAATGTAAGCTTTTGCTGGGGCTGCTTCTGTAAATACCGCAGATTTAGCTGTGGGAACTCCGGCTTCTGTCATTAATGCTTTAGCCCAGGCTTTACTTGCTTCTATTTGCGCCCCTTCCTTATTTGGACCAAATACCATTAAGCCTTGATTTTGCAAATAATCAGTAATTCCCTGAGCTAAAGGTACTTCTGGTCCAATAATTACTAGAGGAATATCATTATTTACCGCATATTGGCTAATACCTGCAAAATCATCCACTGCTAAGGGCAAGTTTTTACAACCGGGCATAGTTGCAGTACCACCATTACCTGGTACACAGACAACTTGCTCGATTTGATCAGATTGCAGCAGTTTCCACGCTAGAGCGTGTTCCCGTCCCCCATTCCCGATAACTAAAACTTTCACTTATTTCCTCGCGCGTAATCCAGCAAAACGAGAATATATGATACCATCTTCAATTGTCCAAGCTGGTAATCTGGCTAGATTTAGGGTTTGTGTGCCAAAAGAGCGAACTGCTTGCAGCAGCACTTTGCGATCGCACAATCATAATCTAATAATATGCTATTAGTTTTATCCTAGATGCTATTTATCAGATATATTATTCATAATGGCTGTATGATAAGCTTAAATTATAGAAAAT
>NZ_JADEWA010000106.1:0-13422 GCF_015207865.1 Dolichospermum sp. LEGE 00246 | reverse complement strand
ATTTTATAATCTCTATATATCTTTAGATAGAAATAATGCAGAAACTCGCAGTTGGTAGTCGCGGTTACAGTAACCGGGGATCATCGGGTGTTAGCTTTACTGATGTAATGTAAAATTGTGGAGCAAATAAGCTCTTCAGCAGTTATGGCTCAGATATTAGATCCTCTACCACCGGAGCATTCGGGGAAAATTCTCTGCTGCTACGTCAATGCCACGAGTAAAATCCAGGTGGCGCGTATCTCCAATATTCCTAACTGGTACTTTGAAAGGGTTGTCTTCCCTGGACAAAGGCTGGTGTTTGAAGTGCCTCCAGAAGGACAAATGGAAGTTCATACTGGGATGATGGCAAGTGCGATTATATCAGATACAATTCCGTGCGATCGCCTGATCATCCATGAACCTAGCTATGATGAGAGACAAGACAACTTATCTCCAGAGATAAATTCTAGTAGTAGTAATCCGATTAAGTCGGAAATTAATAAAAAAATTGTAGATACGACAAAATCTTTACAAACGGTTAAATTGGCATCTATTGATTAAAAACACAATGTTGCTCAATATTGGGGTTGCTGAATTCAGCAGCCTTTTTTATGCGGGGTTGGCTGATAGCGTGACGTTAGCTATACAAATTTTTTGCAAGGCATAGGAATCAGGATTTATCACTATTACCTATTGCCTAGTATGTTAATTTTGGTAATCAGTCAGTTATTCAGCAGTCAGGGTTAAAACGCAACCACTGACAACTGACAACCTACAACTAACTAATGAATATTCATTAAGCTGTAGCTTCTACTTCGGCATCTTCTCTGGATTCCAAATCTACTTGCCGCAGTCGAATATGTTTTTTCCCTAAAGTAATGACAAACTCATCCCCAGGCTGAAGATTCATCTGTTTTGTGTAAGCTGCACCGATTAATAAATTGCCATTTTGTTGGACACTAATTCTATAGCTGGCACTGCGTCCACCACGTCCATTAGCACTAGGTGAACTATCCAACTGAATACCCTCCGCATCAATTAGGGCATTCAAGAATTTCATCATATTGACGCGCTCTATACCATTTTTGGTAATGGTATAGTAGCCACACTGTTTAGCTTTGTCGTCTTTGCTGATGGCTTCTAGCTCTTTAACTTTTTTGAGCAGTTCTTCGCCGACGAGGGGTTCAATTTTTTTCTGTTTAGGCATCAACTTAGGTCGAAAATGAATGTTTGAAGTTGTCAAGTGGATTTTATTTTAGCCGACATTGAACTAATAGGAACATAATCCTTTAATTTTGGGATCAGCCTAGCCAAGTATATTACACTCATAGCCAAAATTGTTGCACTATTATCAATTTTGTTAAAAAATTATAGGAAATATAATTACGATGATGTTGATAGCTACTATAGATATAGCAATAGTCAAGAAGATATCAATTTATTGATGTAGGCAGGGAAGGGGGAACAGGAGAAAATAGCTCTTAGATGTGTAATGAATTTTTTCAAGCATCAAATGGGAGTCTTATGTAGTATTGTTATTTGATTTGCCAAATTATCAAATCAGGTAGGGATGAGGAAAGAGAGATTGGGAAAATAAAATTCATGATAACTGCTATATGAAACTAACGACAAGAGGACACTATAGTGTGAAAGCATTGCTAGATTTGAGTTTACGTCCAAAATATGGACCTGAATCTGTCAGAGCGATCGCCAAACGTCAAAATATTCCTGCTCCCTATCTAGAAAAACTACTCATCGAAATGCGTCGAGCAGGATTAGTTACATCAATTCGTGGTAGCGACGGTGGATACAAACTAGCCAAAAAACCGGCACTTATATCTATTGGTCAAATTTTAGAAGCAGTTGGTGAAAATATTACTAACTTACCCTTAAATAATCCCACACCTACTCAAACAGCAGATTGGGTAACATCCAGCCTCTGGAACAGACTCAACCAAAAGCTAAAAGAAGCCTTGTACAATATTACCCTCGCAGACCTTTATTATGATGCCCGTAGTTGGCAAGCATCTCAAGGAGAAGAAGCCAATTTTGTAGTTTAGTAGGGGCAACCCCCCGTAGTTGTCCAGAGTCAGCAATTACAGTGATTTCCAATCTTATGAGAGGTACATCTTAGCCCCCTCATCACTTGCGGGGAGGGGGGGTTCTTGTTTCGGGTTTAATGACAATTTGCTGTAGGAGTTAGGAAAAAGAATAAATGACATCTGCTGTTTTGGTTTTCGCTGCCTTGTTAGATTACTTAATAGGAGATCCTTGGGGTTGGCCTCATCCCGTACGAGTCATGGGATGGGTAATTTCTCGCTTGAGTAACCTCGCCCTCCAATATTGTCAAAATCCTCTTTCTCAACGTCTCGCCGGAATTTTCTTAGGGATAATTGTGATAATCGGTAGTGGTTTAGTGGGTTGGATAATAGTTCAAGTCGCCAAATGGGTACATCCATTTTTAGGAATTGCCGTAGAAAGTATTCTTATAGCTAGTTGTTTTGCTTTCAAAAGTTTACGAAATGCAGCAATGGAAGTTCTGCAACCTTTAAAAAATGGAGAATTAGAACCAGCGCGACAGGTTTTAAGTAATTACGTCGGGAGAGATACAGCCAATCTTTCCGCAGCAGAAATTCTCAGAGCAGTTTTGGAAACCGTCACCGAAAATGCTACCGATGGCGTAATGGCTCCTCTTTTTTATACTATTATTGGTGCATTCATCCCCATTATTGGTGCTGTCCCTTTGGCTTTAGCATATAAAGCCAGTAGCACTTTAGATTCAATGGTCGGTTACAAGGAAGCACCTTATACTTATCTTGGTTGGTTTAGTGCGCGGTGGGAAGACGGTTTAACTTGGTTGCCTTGTCGGTTAACAGTGATAACCTTATCATTATTATCCTTGCAACCTGTAAAAGTTTGGCGAATTTGTCGCCGGGATGCCATCAAAGATCCCAGTCCCAATTCTGGTTGGAGTGAATGCGCTTATGCTGCGGTTTTAGGTGTGCAAATGGGAGGCATAAATTGGTATCGTGGAATAGCTAAAGAGAAACCACTTTTAGGAGATCCTATTTATCCCATTACGCCAGATTCTATTGATCAAGCTTTACAACTAACCCGATATGCGTTTTTACTATGGTTAGGACTAGCAATATTTTTAATACCTTAGTTATCTCCTTATCTCGTTCCCAGTCTCTGACTGGGAATGCTATCACAGAGGCTCTGCCTCTACTATTATTAAAGGCAGAGCCTTCTAGTAAGTAATTGGACAAAAATATTTACAGTCATTGCGAGCGAAGGGAAGCAATCACAACCCTGGCGATTGCTTGATTTCACTTCGTTCCATATGGCTAACGCCACGCTGCGCTAACGCAATGACATTATGTAATTAATTCTGTCTCACTACTTATTCATTCCCACACAGAGTAAGTAATTGGACAAAAATATTTACAGTCATTGCGAGCGAAGGGAAGCAATCACAACCCTGGCGATTGCTTCATTTCACTTCGTTCCATTCCCAATGACATTGTGTAATTAATTCTGTCTGACTACTTATGGTCAGGAGAAAGCTCTGCCTCTGCTGTTATTGAAGGCAGAGCCTTCTGGAATTCATTCCCATACAGAGTATGGGAACGAGAAACAAGAAATCACCAATTACCAATTACCAATTACCTATCACCTATCACCTATCACCAATTACCAATCTTATGTCTACTAAAGTAGTTGAAATTCTCTCATCAGAAGAACTGCGTCGGACATTAACTCGAATGGCTTCTCAGATTATAGAAAGAACACGAGATTTATCTCAGTTGTTACTTCTGGGTATTCACACTAGAGGAGTACCATTAGCTTATTCATTAGCTCGTCAAATAGAAATCCTCGAAGATGTCAACGTTTCTGTAGGCTCTTTAGATATTACATTTTATCGTGATGATCTTGATAAAATCGGCTTGAGAACTCCAGAAAAAACCGATATTCCCTTTGATTTGACAGGTAAAACCGTGGTACTTGTAGATGATGTCATTTTTAAAGGCAGAACTATTCGTGCTGCTTTAAATGCCGTGAATGAATATGGTAGACCAGAGGTAATTCGTTTAGCTGTATTAGTAGATAGAGGTCATCGGGAGTTACCAATTCATCCAGATTTTGTTGGTAAAAAATTACCCACAGCGAAGGAAGAAATTGTCAAAGTTTATCTGCAAGATAGTGATGGACGAGACGCTGTGGAGTTAATTAGTAATTGAAATTAACTTTTTTAGACAATTAAATATAAGATGGGCAGGCTAGAAGCCCACCCCACAATTAATATTTTAATCTTGTGGGGTGGGCATCCTGCCTGCCCTAGTCAACAGGGATAGCTTATTTACTTCTCCCATAAATCGGGTATCCAGACAAAAATCACCAAGCGGAACTAACTAAGGCTGAACCTTCAACCCCCGACGTTCTAAGATTTGCCGTACCTGGGGACTGGGTGTGTAATTATAACCATAGCTAGAACGCTCAGAGTCATCCATAATTTGAGGTGTGAGTAAGACAATTACCTCTCTGCGTTCATTAGTTCTATTGGACTTTCTAAACAGCGAACCTAGTAGAGGAATATCACCCAAGATAGGCAGTTTAGAAACAGTTGTCCGGTCTGAATCTTGAATAATACCTGAAAGAATCAGTGTTTGACCGTCTCGCAAGCGAAGTTGACCAGATGCCAGACTTCTTGAAGCTAACAGGGTAATATCACCATCAGGACTACTTGTTGTCCCAGCCAGAGAAGACACAGTAGGGGCAACAGACAAAGAAACAAAACCATTATCATCTATTCTTTCTACTTTCACTGTCAAGGTTAGCCCTGCGTTCTTGATGATAGGTTCTCTTAGTAGATTAGTTATTTTAATTCCCCCGTATACTTCTGACGTTAAAGCGACTGTTGCGTTCTGTCCCTCTTGAACAATTAGGGTGGGGTCTGTCAAAATCTTGGCATTGCCACTTGTAACTTGTGCTGTCAAACTAGCCAGAAACTTTTTAGGGAACTGGTATAATTTTGGTAGTTCGTATGTGATTTCAGTAGGAGTAATTGCTTTAACACCTGTTACTTCTGGATTAGAGCTTGCACCTGCTGTAGGATTACCTGTACTGGAATCTCTTTTGTCCAGAAAAATGTTAGCACTGCTAAGTGGATTAGTTGTAATAGGTGTTTCGGTAACACTACTTGCAACTTCACTGCCTGTAGCTGGTCGAGAACCACCAAAATTGAAAGTTGCTGCACCACCATCACTGGTAAAGTAGCTATTACCAAGACCAAAAGAAAAACTAGAGTTAGAGTCTTGAATACCTAAAAGGTTGACATCAATAATTTTGACATTTACCACTACTTGGCGACGACGGACATCAAGCTGTACTAATTGAGATACTGCCATCTCCACCATCTTAGGATTACCAATCAATGTCACAGAATTGGTGCGCTCATCTCCTGAAGCTTGCAATCCTCTCAGTAAAGGTGTTGAATCTTGATAAGTAATCCGTTGAGTTTCGACTTTTGTTTCTGTGGTTGTTTGAGTTTGGGTAATGGGAGCCACTCCAGTCCCAACAGTTACAGCATTGACACTCGTAACCAATCTTTCTCGGCTGACAGCACTTTCTGCACCCAAAGCCACCAAGAAGTTTAAAGCAACTCCCACTGTTACCTGATTCAGTCGTAAACTCCGCATGACAGTATCACGGGTGGAGTTAGGTAATTTAGTCCCGACAAAAATTGTCCGTCCCGTGCGATTAGCTTCTAAAGCACTCAAACGCAGTACATAGTTAAAGACATCTTGCACAGGTTCGTTTTCTATATCCAGAGAAATTGTTTGAGAAGTCTTTGTTGCATCCGCACCCTGTGCTTTTTCTGCTTCACCACCGATATAAACTACGTTTAAATTAGCCGCCCGCGCCAACAGTGATAAAACCTCTCTCACGGGTGCATCACGTAATACCAACCGGGGAACTCGTTCTTGAGTACCTAAATCAATTACTGTGGGTGATGTATCAATATTCGATTGAGTAATATCTCCTACTGGTGGAGCAACGGCTCTGGGTAAGAAAGGAGGCGCTTGGTTATAAGGTTGATTGGGTCCTGCGGATTGGGCAATTTTACCGTCAATGGTGACTTGGGGATTAGGGACTAGGACATCTGGACGTTTACCGGGTTCGGGTTTAGATTCAGGTGTGGTAGCTGGGGCTGCTGATACTTTTTCTGTAGGCTTAGTGGCGGTTGATGCTGTTGAATTTGTGGTGGTGGTAAAGCCAAGGGTAAGATTATTATCTTTTCGCATGACGGGCTGATTGCTGGGTGCATCATCAACACCTGTGACTATCACCCGAATGCTATTAGCATCTAATTGTTTAACTTCAATAATCTTGATTCCCGGTGCGGGGTTTTCTTGACGGAAGTTATCACCTTTGGGTAGACGCAGTTGGGCATTAATTACATCTGCAATTAAGGATTTATCTTTTTTAGTTGTAAATACTTGGGGACGATTGCCGGCAGCAGTTTTTAAAATAACACTGATTCCGCCCTCAATGGGATTGAGTTTGACATCAGTAATTTGTGTTAATTGTGCCAGGACTGGTTGGGCGGCTAAGAGTACACAAGCCGCTGCACTTGATACGAAAACACTATTATGAAACTGTTTCACAGTTCATTCCTCACATAAAATAAAAGTCTAAATTGTCACGTATAGCAGGGAACAGGGAATAGGGAACAGGGAACAGGGAACAGGGAACAGGGAACAGGGAATAGGGAACAGGGAATAGGGAACAGGGAACAGGGAATAGGGAATAGGGAATAGGGAGAATATTTCATTTTGCCTCTTGCCTTTTGCCTTTTGCCTCTTACCTCTTGCCTCTTGCCTCAAGTTTGATTATTTTTTCGGTGTTGCTGCTGTTTTAGCGGCTAAATCGGTTATTTCTTCGGGAGTTAGTGGCATTAAAGCTTCTAGGGCAAAAGTTGTTGTTAGTTTACCGATACCAATTTGCACAGGGTTGTCTTTATCCTCTGACATTTCTGGTGTAGATAATCTAGAGTCATAGTTTTTAACTAACAATAAAGGCTGTAATCGCTCAATGTTTCGCATGATTGATTGAGTTTGTTCAAAATCCCCTTCCATGTCCACAGTGATAATGCTGCGTTTGAGTTTATTGTTAACTTCTACCCCAAAACTGCCATCTTCTACGAGAACAGGTTTTTCAGAGGTCGGGACAAATCTTTTTAGTTTGGCTCTAATGGCATTACCAAAAGCTTTACTATTACTGGAATCTATTAACCGACTGGTATCTAATAATAGAGTATCCAAACTTTTTTCATCTGCAAATAAAGCTAGAATTTGTTTTTGTTGTTGTTTGGCTTCGGTTAAATCGGCTTCTATTTTAGCAATTTGTTGAGCTTGGGTTTTCTTTTGATTAACTTCTGTTTGTAGTTGATCTTGTTTGGTTTGCAGTTGTTGATAGGTATCCCAAACGGGAAGGGCAATGTTAAATAGCATATAACCTGCACCCGCTACACCTAAGAAGCCGACTAAACCACCAATAATAGTTGGTGTTAAGGTGACACCAAAAACAACAGGACCAGAATTTTGAATCTCTGTACCTTGATTGGGGAAATTTAAATCATCACTGAATGTCATTGGGCAATGACTCCTACTTTTTTGATATTGCGAAGTCTATCTACTAGTCCGACTGTACCTTTTTTCTCTAATTCTTGAATTAAATCAGATGCTGGCACATTGCTTAAACCTGTTTTAATAGTGTATTTAACTACTTGAATGGGTTTAATTTTTAGATCAGATTTATCAGTTTTTAGGGGCAGAAATCCTGTTATGGCTGGTGCATCTATTAATTCTGCTGTGATGATTCTGGTTTCTTCTTTATTAAAAAACTTAGATTGTCCTAGACTTAGGGCAAAATCGTTAACTAAGGGATAGGAAATAGCAAAACCAGAAATTTCTAAGAATCCAGCGGTGTTGGTGTTGTTGGGGGTGGTAGCAGCTACGGCATCTTTACCAGGGAGAGGGGGGGCAATTTGCTTAATGGTTTCGATTTGCACTTTGTTAGGAATGCGATCGCGCAAATCCTGTAACATTGCTGACCAAGGACGTATTTGATCAAACACTGTTACTAAGGCTTTATTTTGGGTACGAATGCCGGCTGATTCTGCTTTGATTTTGCTAATGTTGGCTATTTTACTATCTAAGCTCTTACCTTCCTCCTCTAACTTGGCGATTTCTTGGGTGACTTCAGCGGTTTTCCCTTCCAGGATGGATAAACCAATAAATATTAAAGCTGGGAATACTAAACCTACTCCCACTCCTATATAAACTGGGATTAAATTCCCTAGTTGAATAGGTGACTTCTCAACTTTCGTTGCTATTTGCTTTTGATATTCTGGGCGATCTTTAAGAAAGTTAATATCTAAACTGTACATTTTATTACACCCCTCGCATTCCTAAACCCAGGATAATACCCAACCCAGGACGTTTAATTAAAGGATATTTTTCAGCATCTACCTCCAAGGACAAAGAAGTAATTGGATCTATTTGGGTAGTTGGTAAACTCAATCTTTGAGTAAAAAACTCGTCAATTTGTGGTAATCCTCCCCCAGGACCTGCTAAAAGAATCTGTGCGACTTCTAAATTTTCACTTTGATTGAGGTAAAAATCAATGGAACGGCGCAGTTCATCGGCTAATTCTCCCAAAATTCTCAACATAGAAGCCATTCCAGGATTACTACCTGTTACCCCAGTATTGACTGAATCTGCTGAGGTTGTGGGAATAGTCATGCTCTCTAATATATCCATATCCCGTGATGTGGGTAGGTTCGCGGCTCTTGACAGTGCTGCTTGTAGTTGATAAGTTCCTATTGGCACTGTTCGAGAGAATTGTGGCACACCATTGATAATGATGGCAATTTCTGTACTGTCAAATTCAATATCAACTAATACGGCTGCTTCTTCTGGACCAAATAGCCGCAGTTGATCACGGATGGTGCGAATGAGGGCAAAGCTGTTAATTTCTAAGATATCAACGGTTAATCCTGCCTGTTCAAAGGTATTCAAATAGGTTTGAGTGACATCTTTACGAGTCGCCACTAATAATACCTGTACTTTCTCGATGCCGTCTTCGTCTATAAAGTACCCAAGTTTTTGATAATCAACATCAGCTTCTTGGCGGTCATAGGGCAAATATAAGCAGGCTTCATGGTTAAGTACCATTTCTCGCAATTCTTGGTCATCTAATTCCGAGGGGACGGGAATTAAGCGAACGATCGCATCTCTTCCTGGAATACAAGTAGCCACCCGTGTAGCTTTGATTTTGCTTTGGGCGATCGCTTGCTGAATAATTTCGGACATTCCCGGAGAATCAGTAATTTGACCATCAGTAAATATACCCTCTGGCACTGGTACGGTTGTCAAAGATTCAATTTTTAAGTTTTGGCGTTGTTTGCGTAGTTGAACTACGTTCACCCGTTCCGGTGCTAGTTCAATCCCAATACCTCTATTGGATTTACCAAAGAAACTAGTAAAAGCTTTAACCACTGTTTTACCCGTTAGATTACTAAAGAAAAATATTAAGGTTAAGTAGGTTGGCGTTGAAAATTGTCGTTATGGCAAGGTAAGAGGCAAGAGGCAAGAGGGTTTGGGCGATTTTACGTTTCTTTACACAGTTTGGTTTTATTGTGTTCACCTACTTAGTTGTCAGTTGTCAGACAAAAATTTTTACCCATTACCCATTACCCATTACCCATTACCCATTACCCATTACCCATTACCATAATTGATATATCCTAAGTTCTCTATCCTCTTTTTACCTAGATTAATTCTAAAAATACTACCACCTACTACGATGATTCGATTGCAAAAATTTAAACAACTGTTTTCTTTAGCATTACTAGGCTTATTTACTAGCTGGATTGTTAGTTGTAGCACAAGCAATGTTAATAATAATCCCAAACCTGCGGCTGCTGGGGTTGCCACCATTGAGTTTTGGACAATGCAACTCCAACCGCAATTTACCGACTATTTCCAAGGTCTGATTAAGACATTTGAATCACAAAACCCAAGTATCAAAGTTAAATGGGTAGACATACCTTGGTCAGCGATGGAGAACAAGATTCTAACAGCAGTCTCAGCAAAAACGCCACCAGATGTTGTGAACCTTAATCCTGACTTTGCGTCCCAATTAGCAGGTAAAAATGCTTGGTTAGATTTAGATGCTAAAGTTCCTAGTCAAGTCCGTTCTACCTATTTACCAAATATCTGGCAAGCAAGTAGCCTCAATGGTAAGAGTTTTGGGATTCCTTGGTATCTCACCACGCGACTAACTATTTATAACACCGATTTGTTAAAACAAGGGGGTATGACAAAACCTCCTGCCACTTATGCAGAATTAGGGCAAGCAGCACAACAAATTAAGGATAAAACTGGTAAGTATGCAATATTCGCTACTTTTGTCCCCCAGGACTCTGGTGAGGTACTGGAATCTTTGGTACAAATGGGTGTCACCCTAGTTAATGCTGAAGGTAAAGCCGGTTTTAATACCCCGCAAGGAAAAGCCGCTTTTCAATATTGGGTAGATTTGTATAAAAAAGGTTTGTTGCCCAAGGAGTCTTTAACTCAAGGGCATCGTCATGCTATAGATTTATACCAATCTGGAGAAACAGCTTTTTTAGCTTCTGGTCCTGAATTTCTGAAAACTATTGCCAATAATGCTCCCAAGGTTGCCCAAGCTTCGGCAATTGCGCCACAAATTACGGGTGATACGGGTAAGAAAAATGTTGCCGTGATGAATATAGTTATTCCTCGTGATAGTAAATATCCTGATCAGGCTGTTAAGTTTGCTTTATTTGTTACAAATGATGAAAACCAATTAGCCTTTGCTAAAGCTGCTAATGTTTTACCTTCTACCGTTAAGGCATTGTCTGATACTTATTTCCAGGAAGTTCCTGCTAATGCTACATCGGCGGAAAAGGGGCGGGTAATTAGTGCGGCACAATTAAAACAAGCGGAGGTATTAACCCCCAAACTCAAAGATTCTAAACTTTTGCAAAAATCAATTTACGAAAATTTACAAGCGGCAATGTTAGGACAAAAAACAGTAGATAAAGCTGTGGAAGATGCCGCCCAGCAGTGGGATAATCGGTAATTGATCATGGGGGATTAGGTATACTAAACACGGTTCAGACATGGACTTTTACAAAATTACGAAAAACCTCAAGTCGTCGTAACCGTTCACGGGGGGTACAAAAAACACTCTATATGAGATTCCACGAAAACAGCATGAAAAACGTTATAGATTTGATTTTTTTGGGTCATTTGAAATTCGCAAAATCTCTATATCGGTTTGCTAATCGTTTTCTAGCCAATTTAAGAACCATTCGTTAATATGTCAAGTTGCCTGAAAAACCCAACAGACAAAGCTTTCAGGTTTTTTAATAAATTCTCACCCCCTGTGAACGGTTACAAGTCGTCTCATTCGTCTCATTCCTAGTCAGAGACTAGGAACGAGATGTGGTAGGGATTTGAGCTTAAGTTGACACATATCAGCTTTTGCCTTACCCCTACTACACATCTGGGTTCTTTGTCATTTGGCAAAAGTTTAAATCTCACCCGTGTTTAGTATATTTGTCACAAATCAGGATTTTCAGGATGATTTATTTTGTCTGATAGCGAAGTATGGCGTTAGCCATATCAGGATAACCATCGATTATAGGATGTACAGGATGTGATTTTTAAATTTATGGTTTGATTTTGTATCTTTTTGTCTATCCTATAAATCCTCAAATCCTGGGTATCCTGATATGGCTAACGCCACGCTTCGCTATCAGACAAAGATGCTAAAAAATTACCAATTAAATACAAAGAACCACATAAAACAACTTGATTATCTGTAGCACTAAAAGCAGTCTCTAAAGCTGAAAATACATCTTGATATATATGACAAAATTTCAAATCTGGACAAATTGATGTTGCCAACTTAGTTAATGCTGTTAAATCTGCTGAATTGCTATCAGGTACTGGAACTAAATATAATTTATCTCCTGCTTTGAGAAGTTCCTGAAAAATCTCACCATGATCTTTAGTTGCCAGCATTCCCATTACCCAAGTTATATTTTTGATATTGAGAGTATCTACATAATCACGTAAAACTGTGGCTGAGGCTGGGTTGTGTGCGCCGTCAATGAGGAGTTTATGGCTTTTCCATGTTGTCCATTGCATTCTGCCTGGCCACTTGGTTTTAGCCATACCATTAATCATAGCTTTCTCAGAAATTTGCCAATTTTGTGTTTGCAATATTTCCAAAGCAGCTAAAGCTAAAGCTGAGTTATGTAATTGAATTTGTCCTTGTAATGGTAAAGGATATTTTATTGTTTCTGGACTTGATATTTTTTGATATTCTGCCCAGTTTTGATTAATTTGATCAGATGGTTGTGGGGTAAAAATTGGGCATTCTAACTCTAGAATACGCGATCGCACGACTTCTTGAGCATCTGCTGGTAATGAACCCACCACCACCGGACATCCTGGTTTGATAATTCCGGCTTTTTCTCTGGCAATATGGGCTACAGTTGGTCCAAGTTGTTGCCAATGTTCTCGACTAATAGAAGTAATAACTGTAACTAAAGGCTTATTACAGACATTGGTAGCATCTAAACGCCCCCCTAATCCTACTTCTATCACGGCAATATCAACTTTTTGCTGGGCAAAATATAACCAAGCCGCAGCGGTAATGACTTCAAATTGAGTAGGTGATTCTTCATCTGAATTAATAGCTGCTTGAATTTGGAGTATTAATTCACACAGTTTATTACTATCAATTGGATGTTCATTAATACAGATTCTTTCTGTCCAATCTATTAAATGGGGAGATGTGTAGCGTCCGGTTTTATAACCAGCCTCAGTAAGTACCGCAGACAGGTAAGCACAAACAGAACCTTTACCGTTAGTTCCAGCTACATGAATAATTGGCACTTGGTGATGGGGATTTCCCAAGGTTGCCAGTAAGTTGACAATCCGAGACAATCCCAAATTCACACCAAAATGCTGAAAGGGTTGAAGCAGGGAATCTACGTTCATGAGAATCGGTAATTGGTAATTAATTGGTAATTGGTAATTTCTTCCCTGTTCCCTGTTCCCTGTTCCCTGTTCCCTAAATTACGCTTCTTTGCTCAAAAAGTTTTGTATTTGTCTGATAGCAGCAGCACCGATATTGAAAGCAGCCCAACCAGCAGCGATCGCTACAGGTGCTAAAACAATTAATACACGATTATCAAGGTCCATATCTAGAAGCCCTCTGTAAATTAAAAAATCTTAAGTTTTGTCAACAGTTCTCAACTTTTATTTTTATCTAAATTGGGGAATTTTTCCCAGATTCTATGTAAAGTTTGATTAAAAGTCATTGGTCATTGGTCATTGGTCA
>NZ_JADEWA010000714.1:0-1616 GCF_015207865.1 Dolichospermum sp. LEGE 00246 | reverse complement strand
CCCCTACCCCCCCCTGCCTCTCTTCTCCCCCTGCTTGCCTTCACCCGTCATTTTCGGGTTGACAGACTACTAGTTTACCATTTCAGATCCCCGACTTCTTTGAGAAGTCGGGGATCTTTAATTTAATTACTTCGAAATGGCTTCTATTATGGGGCTAACTAACCAATTAAACCCGACTTTCAATTGATGATTTAACGTGGGTAAACGATATAGATAAGCCAGCCGACGGGCTAAGTAGGCAACAGAACCATCTAATTGCACACCTAACCCGGTGAGGGTGGCGTTATCTATTCCTAAAGCCATCATTTCTCCTAATGGTTGATAGCGGAAGGGGAGGAGGGGACGATTGGTGATGGTAGCCCAGATATTCCAAGCGGTATAATCGGCTTGTTGAAAGGCGACTTGGGCGGTGGCGGGGACTTGTTTTCCTTCTGCGTCGAGACAGTCGGCTAAGTCTCCTAAAGCAAAGATTTCGGGATGTTCTATGGCTTGTAGTTGGGCTGTGGTGGTGATTTGTCCGCGCTGATTGTGCTTGAGGGGTAAGGCTGTGACAACTGGAGAAACTTTTGTTCCCACTGTCCAAATGACTAAATCTACGGGTATGGTGTCTACTTGATTTTTATACTCTAGGGAGATGCTATCTTGATTAATTGCTGCTACTTTGGTTTCTAGGTCAATAAATACGCCTTTACTATCTAAGGCTTTTTTGGCGGCTTCACGGTTAAATTCTGGGGAAGTGCGTAAAATTTGGTCGCTGAGTTCAATGAGGCGGAAACGTCCTTTTTCACCGATTCTATCTGCTAGTTTACAAGCTAGTTCTACGCCGCTGTAACCTGCACCAACTATGGCAACACGGATTTTTTCTGGCTTTGCTGCTTCGAGAGTTCGCAAACGTTCTTCCAATTTGTAGGCATCAATAATAGTACGGAAAGGGTAAGCATGAGTGGCAGCACCGGGAACTAAGTCTAGGGGGGGTTCGCCACCTAATGCTAAGACTAAGCGGTCATAATTTAGTTCTGATTTATCTTGTAATTGAACTGTTTGCTTGCTAATGTCTATTGTGGAAACAGCGGCTTGGTGGAACTGGATTCCTGTTCCTTGCAGTAGTTCTGAGTATGGTGGGGCGATTTCCCAGGTTTGGAGTTCTCTGGTGAGGAGTTCGTAAAGCAGGGGAGAAAAGACAAAGCGATCGCTCTGATCTACTAAAATAATCTCAGGTTTGGGTGTAGATTCCCAGGGTAATTGGCTTAAACGAAGCGCGGTGTAGAGTCCACCAAAGCCACCGCCTAGTATACAAATTTTTGTAGTTGCTTGAGTCATAATTTTTTTAGGCGTTAAATCCTAGTCAGGTATTTATTTTAGTGTAATGTTTTATTACGGTTTCTTGCCGTTAACCGACAATCCTGATATCTATCTTTATGCAAATCAAGACAAATGGTAATTTTATTTATACTGAAAACGATTCATAGTTTAACCAAATATGAAACCCTTCTGGTAAACCTCTCCAGTATTAAATGTTATTCCTTTTCTCTCTTCTCTTAGGAGAGGGTTAGAGGGTGTTTGAAAAGTTATGGTTGATGTATCAAATATTTTTTACCCCTCCCTAACCCTGTCTC
>NZ_JADEWA010000713.1:0-1620 GCF_015207865.1 Dolichospermum sp. LEGE 00246 | reverse complement strand
GAGTAGGGGGAGTGGGGGGAGTAGGGGAGAGGAATTTTACTGATGACAACTGACAACTGACAACTGACAACTGACCAATTCAGTTACAATTTGTAAAGAAACTGAACAAGGAAGAGGGAATGCGCGTTGCAATTGTGGGTGCGGGATTAGCAGGGTTAGCAACTGCTGTAGATTTAGTAGATGCTGGCTGTGAAGTAGAAATTTTTGAGTCCCGTCCGTTTGTGGGGGGTAAAGTTAGCAGTTGGGTAGATGGTGACGGCAACCATATTGAAATGGGGCTGCACGTCTTTTTCGGCTGCTACTACAATTTGTTTGAGTTGATGGAGAAAGTGGGGGCTGGTGATAATTTACGCTTGAAGGAACATAGTCATACTTTTATCAATAAAGGTGGACAAACTGGAGCATTAGATTTTCGCTTTTTCACAGGTGCGCCTTTTAATGGATTAAAGGCGTTTTTTACAACTTCTCAACTTTCGATACGGGATAAACTCCAAAATGCGATCGCCCTGGGGACTAGCCCAATAGTTCAAGGTTTGGTAGACTTTGATGGGGCAATGAAAACTATTCGCAAATTAGATAACATCAGTTTTTCCGACTGGTTCTACAGTCACGGAGGCAGTAAAGGCAGTATCAAACGTCTCTGGAATCCTATTGCTTACGCATTGGGATTTATAGATTGTGATCATATTTCCGCCCGATGTATGTTGACAATTTTCCAGTTTTTTGCTGTCCGAACAGAAGCTTCAATTCTGCGAATGCTCGAAGGTTCACCTCATGAATATTTACACAAACCTATTGTTAAGTATTTAGAAGAAAGAGGCACAAAAATATACACCCGTCGTCAAGTCCGAGAAATTCAATTTGCTGAGTCTGGAGAACAAACCCAAGTTACAGGGATATTAGTCGCCCAAGGTGATACAGAAGAAGTGATCACTGCTGACGCTTATCTATGTGCTTGTGATGTTCCGGGAATTCAACGAGTTTTACCCCAAACTTGGCGAAAATGGTCAGAATTTGATAACATTTATAAGCTAGATGCTGTCCCCGTCGCTACAGTACAGCTACGTTTCGATGGTTGGGTGACAGAACTACAAGATGAGAAAAAACGGGGTAAAGGCGGAGTGACACCACCCTTACAGGCAGCAGGGATAGATAACTTGTTGTATACCGCTGATGCTGATTTTTCCTGTTTTGCTGATTTGGCTTTAACTAGTCCCGCCGATTATTATCGTCCTGGAGAGGGTTCATTGTTACAACTGGTATTGACACCGGGAGATCCTTTCATTAAACAAAGTAATGAAGCGATCGCTAATCACGTTCTCAAACAAGTGCATGAACTATTTCCCTCTTCAAGAGACTTAAACATGACTTGGTACAGTGTCGTCAAACTAGCTCAATCTTTGTACAGAGAAGCACCAGGAATGGATGTCTATCGTCCTGATCAAAAAACACCTGTTTCTAACTTTTTCCTAGCTGGAAGTTACACACAACAAGATTATATTGACAGTATGGAAGGAGCAACAGTTTCTGGAAAACGTGCAGCTAAAGTAATCCTTGAAAGTGGGAAGAAATAGGGAGCAGGGGGCAGGGAGCAGGGGGCAGGGAGCAGGGAGCTGTCTC
>NZ_JADEWA010000712.1:0-1625 GCF_015207865.1 Dolichospermum sp. LEGE 00246 | reverse complement strand
CTCAATAACTTCAGGGAATTTTATAATTTGAATTGAATATTAATCAAAAAGCAAACATATTCCAGAAGTAAGTAATTTAGTGAATGATTTACTCCCAGTAAGATGGCATTTTTGGTAAATTATGAAATGGCAGTTATTGACACAAAAACAGCGAGGAGTAAACAGGGCATTCACTATAGCAATGTTTACAATTTTCAGTGGTATTATTTGCGTTTCTTGCAGTAATAATCAAGATGTTTTGGTAACAGAAAGGGGAGCAAGTACCCCCAATCCCCAGATAGGGAGAACATCTAAAGCTGGGGAATTTTATGTTCAGGGACAAACTCAACATCTTAAAGGTAATTCCCAAGCGGCTATTGCTGCCTATAGTAAATCTATTAGTCTTAATCCTGAGTATGCACCAGCATTTAAGGGGCGGGGATTAGTTTATTTTGATACTGGTAATAAAGAGGGAGCGATCGCGGATTATAATCAGGCATTGCGTCTCAAGCCCAAGGATGCGGAAGCATACAATAATCGTGCTAATGCTTTTGCTTCTATCGGAGATTATAGAAGAGCGCTTGCGGATTATAATCAAGCAATTAGCATTGCACCAAAATCTGCCGAGGTTTACAATAATCGAGGTAATGCCCGTGCTAACCAAGGTGATAAGAACGGGGCGTTAGAGGACTATACTCAAGCGATTCGGATTGATCAAGAATATGCTGTAGCCTATAATAATCGGGGTAATGCTTATGCTGCAAGAGGAGAACAGCAAAAAGCAATCTCCGATTATAATGAAGCCGTTCGCATTAATCCTAATTTTGGTGTTGCTTTTAATAATCGCGGTAACGCCTATGCTGCAATTGGCGATAAACGGGGCGCATTAAAAGATTTACAACGGGCAGCAGCTATTTTTGACAAACAAGGAAATAAGGACTTATATCAACAAGCAATGAAGAATATTGAGGAATTGGGTAAGTAATTCTGTCATCTATTCTTCAATAATTGGGGTGCGTAAATCCTCTACCAAAGCCTGAATTTCTGCGGGTGGTGGTGGTGTAAGCCGAGAAACTGTGAGGGTGACAATAAAGTTAATAATCATCCCTAAAGTGCCAATTCCTTCAGCAGAAACGCCAAAAAACCAAGGTGTCATACCGAAAAATTTTACGCCGACAATGTAAATAACTGTAAATATCAAACCTGCTAACATTCCGGCAATTGCACCTTCAGAATTAGTGCGTTTATCAAAAATTCCCAGAAATATTACCGGGAAAAAACTTGCAGCCGCTAAACCAAAGGCAAAAGCTACCACTTCACTCACAAATCCTGGTGGATTTACACCAAAATATCCAGCGAGAACAATGGCGAAACCAACAACAACTCGCCCTACAAATACCCGTTTTTTTTCTGAAGCTTGGGAATCAAAAATGCGATAATAAACATCGTGAGCGACAGAACTAGAAATTACTAATAATAATCAATACACAATACTGGGCTACTTGTGTCCAGGTAATGCCTAGTGTGTTAATTCTGTGAATCCTTTACCCGTAAGACTTCATGCAAGTTCCGTGTCAGAAATATTTGCGGATTTAAGGTTTCAGGCTTTCAGGGATTCTTTTTTCTATCACACTTTCTGCATGAAG